>DAONOU010000013.1:0-20968 GCA_035409265.1 Arachnia sp.
CGTCAGGATCGGCCGGACTGAGCCGGGCCGCCGCGCGAAGCGCCGCGCCTATGTCCAGATCAACCAGTGGCACCGGCGCTTGCCTGTGGCAAAGGCTAGCTCTTCTTGCGCGCGGATCGACTCTGCGACTTCGGCTGCTGCCGTTGGACGACGTTCTTGCCGTCCTCGCTGGTGCGCACCGTCTGACGCGTGACCTGCTGCCGCACGACCTTCGGGGCCTCGGCCTCGCCGCCGGCGGCCGGGGCCGTCGGGGCCACGCTGTTGCCCTTCTTGGCACGGCGACGTTTCTCGGCGCGCTCCTCGATAATCGCCTGCGGGTCCTTGCCCTTGGCGAGCATCCGCTCCTCCCAGTCGATGAACGCCGGGGTGTTCGGCGCCGGGTTGTTGCGGATCAGCAGGCCCTGCTGGCCCATGGTCCACAGGTTCGAGGTCAGCCAGTAGATGAGCACGCCGATGGGGAGGACCGCCGACGACATGGCGTACACGACGGGGAAGAAGTACAGCATCATCTTCTGCATCTGCGCGGCTTGGCCGGTCTGCGACTCCGGCGGCATGTTCTTGCGCGTCAACTGCAGCTGGGTCACGAAGAAGATGCCGACCATCAGGACGACGAGGATGACGCCGAGGACCTGCGTGGACCCGAACGTCTCGAACGGGAAGGTGCGGTCCGACAGGCGCGCGCCGAAGATCGTCGCGTTGTTCAGCGAGTCGACCAGGTGCGGGTTGACCTTGAAGAAGTGCCCGCGGACATGGCCCGACGCCACGCCCTCCAGCACGCGGAACAGCGAGATGAAGATCGGCATCTGCAGCAGCAACGGCAGGCAGGAGGCCATCGGGTTGACGCCCTCCTCCTTGTACAGCTTCATCGTCTCCTGACCGAGGCGCTCCCGGTCATGGCCGAACTTCTTCTGCAGCTCTGCCTGCTTGCCGGACAGCATCTGCATGTCTCGCGCGGAGTTGATCTGCTTCACGAACAGCGGGATGAGGATCGTGCGGATCGTCACGGTCAGCATCACGATGGACAGCGTCCAGGTCCAGCCGGAGTCGGCGCCGAGCAGCGGCGTGAACAGCCAGTGGAAGAACACGATGAGACCGGAGACCGCCCAGTACAGCGGCTGCATCAGCGCGGATCCCGCGGCCATGATGGAGTCCCAAATACTCAGCGTCACAAAAAGATCGACCACTTAAGCCACCTCAGCGTTCGTTCGGGGAACGACGTCCCCGGATTCGTTTTCAACGTTCTCGGCCCAGGCCGCGGCTGCAGGCGTCCCGGGTACATAGTCGACGCCACCCATCGACCAGGGGTGGCATCGGATCAGGCGTCCCACGGCGAGCGCGGAGCCCTTGACGGCCCCGTGCGTCTCAAGCGCCTCCAACCCGTAGGCGGAGCACGTGGGATGGAACTTGCACACGTCGCCGTAGCTGGGGGAGACGAACCTCCGCCATCCCTTGACGAACCAGATCAGCAGGTATTTCATGCGGCGGCCCTCGCCGTCGCCCGCCGCCAGGCCGAGGCCAGGTCGTCGGCGAGCCGATCCGGCTGCGACGACGCGTCCGGCAACGCGCGCACGACGACGTCGCGCCGGGCGGAGAGGTCGAACTGGCCCGACAGGTGCCGGAGGCGCCGCTTGACGCGGTTGCGCTCGACGGCGTTGCCCACCTTCTTGGAGACAACAAAACCCACCCGGGTGAACTCGGGTGGATCTTGGTCGTTCCGTCGCATCACGTGCACCACGACGGTGGGCGTCGCCGCCCGGGCGCCACGTCTGACGGCCTGGCCAAAGTCGCTCGGCCGTTTCAGACGGTGTGGGCCCGGCAGCACGGAGGCTTCAGCTCAGGCGGAAAGCTCGACGCGGCCCTTGCGACGACGGGCGCTCAGGATGGCGCGGCCGGCGCGGGTGCGCATGCGGGCGCGGAAGCCGTGGGTACGGCTGCGGCGGCGGTTGCTCGGCTGGAAAGTGCGCTTGCTCACTTGGGATTACTCCCTCTTATTCGAAGAGTTAGACGGCTGCCCGGGTAGGGCACGGGGAAGTGGCCGCTGAAAACAGCGACTGGTCAACGATACGCGGGAAGCGGCGGGGAAACAAAACCGGGCCGAGCGAAACCTAGAGAAGTAAGCAAATTACACGCGTGTAGTCCAGCCGACACGCCGACGAGCTTCCCGATTCACCTTGCGCGCCGGGCCCTTGGCCACTAATTTCGTGTCTTGCGCCAATGTTGTCCACAGGCCGTGGCGCATCGAGGCGTATGTGGCAGAGTTATACCCTCTTGTGGACAACCCTGTGGAAGGGTTGAGGAACTATCGGGGTGGGACGCGTGGCGACCCGTCTGGGAAGAGGGGATCGGTGACCGACTCGGCAACGCCCGACCTGGGTGAGTTGTGGAACGAGGTCGTCTCCTCCGTCGACATGGCAAGTCGCGCCTGGCTACGGCGAACGCAGCCCCTCAGCATGCACGGCAACACCCTGATGCTGGCCGTCGCCGACGAGACCACGCGCGATCGGGTCGAGTCGAGGCTGCGCCAGCAGGTCGAGGAGAAGCTCAGCGCCGTCTGTGCACAACCCACGCGCCTCGCCGTCCTGATCAACCCCGACCTGGTTCTCGAGGAGCCCGTCGAGGCTCCCCAGCCGACGGACCTCCCGCCGCAGCCGATGCTTCCCCGCACGCGCCCGCAGGAGTTGCGGCTCAATCCCCGCTACACGTTCGAATCGTTCGTCGCCGGGTCGTCGAACCGTTTCGCGCACGCCGCGGCCGCCGCCGTCGCCGAGACCCCCGGCAAGTCGTACAACCCGCTGATGATCTACGGCCCCTCCGGCCTGGGCAAGACGCACCTCCTCCATGCCATCGGGCACTACGTCAGCTCGTACTACGAACAGCTCCGCGTGAAGTACGTCTCCACCGAGGAGCTCACCAACGACTTCATCAACGCGATCTCCTCCAACCGCACGGCGGAGTTCCGCAGCTCGTACCGCGACGTCGACGTCCTGCTCGTCGACGACATCCAGTTCCTGGAGTCGAAGATCCAGACACAGGAGGAGTTCTTCCACACGTTCAACACGCTGCACAACGCGCAGAAGCAGATCGTGATGACCTCCGACCGCCCGCCGAAACTGCTCGAGGCGCTCGAGCCCCGGCTCCGCTCGCGCTTCGAGTGGGGCCTGATGACCGACATCCAGCCGCCGGACCTCGAGACGCGCATCGCGATCCTCCGGAAGAAGGTCGCCTCCCAGCGCCTGACCGCCGGCTCCGAGGTGCTCGAGCTGATCGCGTCACGCATCACCACGAACATCCGCGAGCTGGAGGGCGCGCTCACCCGCGTCGCCGCGCTCGCGAGCCTCAACCAGCAGGAGATGACGGTCGCGCTCGCGGAGGAGGTCCTCAACGACCTCATGCCGCAGGACGCGGCACCCGTCGACGCGCAGACGATCATGGACTCGTCCGCGCGCTACTTCGGCATCACGCACGACGACCTGACCGGCAGCAGCCGCGTCGCCAACATCGCCTCGGCGCGCCAGATCGCCATGTACCTCTGCCGGGAGCTGACGGACCTGTCGCTGCCGAAGATCGGCGCCAAGTTCGGCGGCCGCGACCACTCGACGGTGCTGCACGCCGTCCGCAAGATCAGCGAGAAGATCGGCGTCGACCGGGCCCTGTACACGCAGGTGACGGAACTCACGAACCAGATCAAGCAGTCTTAGCCCGCTAGTCCGGTTGGGGTTGGTGGCTCGGGTCCGGTCTCGACGGGGGCGACGAGCGAGAGCAATCGCGCGCGTTGTTCCGTGCACAGCGATGGGGATAAACCTCACTGTTGGGCTGTGGACGGCGCTGTGGACAACTTCGGACCTGAGAACCGTCCACAGATCCTCCCCGTGTAGTTCCGGGTTCGTCCACACGTCGTCCACAACCCCAATTCTGCTCTGACAAGGAGGGACGTCGGTTATCCACGGCGTCAACAGGGCCTACTACTAGTTCTAGAAGACAACTACCTTAAAGACCTTCAAAGTCACGCTTGTGGGAAACACGCTCGGTGAGCCGCGCTCACGGAGCGTCGACGTGCCTGGTGAAAGGAAGGTTAAGCGGAACCTCTACGGCCGATGCGCCGCTGATACGGTTGAGCGCGTGACCGTTGCAGCTCGGGCCAAGGGCCTCACCAAGACCTATGGCTCCGGCGATGCCGTCGTGACGGCGCTCGACGGGGTCGACTTCGACATCGTCCAGGGTGAGTTCACCGCGATCATGGGCCCGTCCGGGTCCGGCAAGTCGACGCTCATGCACCTCATGGCCGCGCTCGACACCCCGACGTCCGGGGAGGTCTGGCTCGGCGACACCGCCGTCGGCTCCCTGGCCGACACGCCGCTGACGAAGCTCCGCCGCGAGCGCGTCGGCTTCGTGTTCCAGGCCTTCAACCTCGTCCCGACGCTGACGGCGCGCGAGAACATCGTCCTGCCGCTGTCGATCGCGGGGAAGCCGGTCGACGAGGAGTGGTTCGACCGGATCGTCGACGTCCTCGGCCTCCGCGACCGGCTGACGCACAAGCCATCGGAGCTGTCCGGCGGGCAGCAGCAGCGCGTGGCCTGCGCGCGGGCGCTGATGAACCGGCCGGACATCGTCTTCGGCGACGAGCCCACCGGCAACCTCGACTCGACGTCGGCCGCCGAGGTCCTCACCTTCCTGCGTCGCAGCGTCAACGAGTTCAACCAGACGGTGGTGATGGTGACCCACGACGCGCACGCGGCGAGCTACGCGGACCGCACCGTCTTCCTCTCCGACGGCCGCATCGTCGACGAGCTGCGCAACCCCTCGCACTCGGACCTGCTCCGCGCGATGGCACGGCTGTACCCGTCGCCGTTCACGCCGCAGGGGCCCGAGGCCGACGGCATCTACCGCGACGGCGGATCGATCCCCGAGCGCCGCGACGACTGGCTGGACGACGTCGAGACGACGGCCGAGCGCTCCATCGCGCGCCGCGCCCTCCTGGACTGACCGCATGCTCCGCGCCACAGCCAAGTCCCTCTGGGCACGCAAGCTGCGCCTCTCGCTGAGCGCGTTGGCGATCGTGCTCGGCGTCGCCTTCGTCGCAGGCTCGCTGGTGTTCACGGCGATGCTGCGCGACGGCTTCGACTCACTGCTGAAGGGCTCCTTCGGCGACGTCAACGTGATCGCCGAGGGCGCGGGCATCGAGTCGCTTGCCACGCCGCGGCTGCTCAGCCAGGACGACGCCGATGAGGTCGGCGCGGTCGCCGGCGTCGAGCGGGCCACCGGGATCGTCTCGAGCTACAGCGTGTTTCCCCTAGCCAAGGACGGGTCGCTGCTCGCCTTCCCCGGCACCCCGGGCGTCGCGACCAACTGGCACGACACCCCCGCGGCGGGCGGCCTGACCGGCCCGCGCATCGTCGAGGGCCGCGCCCCGGAGGCCGACGACGAGGTCGCCATCGACCCGGCCACGGTCCGGCGCGGCGGCTACGCCGTCGGCGAGGACGTCCGCGTCTCCACTCCGCTCGACGGCATCCGCACCTACCGGCTGGTGGGCACGGGGACCTACGGAGCGGGCGCGACCGCGGGCTCCAGCTACCTGTTCTTCACGCTGGACGAGGCCCGCGCCATCGCGATCAAGGGGGCGGACGGCTACACCGGGATGTGGGTGCAGGCCGCCGCCGGCGCGTCGCCGGCCGACGTGGCGACCGCCGTCGCCAAGGTCCTCCCCAGCGGCTTCGAGGCCACCACCGCCGAGGCCCTCGCGGACCGGACGGCGGAGCAGCTCGACGTCGGGCTCGGCTTCGTCAACATCCTGCTGCTCGTCTTCGCGGGGATCGCGCTGATCGTCGCCTCCCTGCTGATCCTCAACACGTTCTCGATCCTGATCGCGCAGCGCGCCCGCGAGCTCGCCCTGCTGCGCGCCGTCGGCGCGACCCGGCGCCAGGTGTTGACGGCGGTGCTGGCCGAGGCCCTCGTCGTCGGCCTGATCGGCGCGACCGTCGGCCTCCTCGTCGGCTACGGCCTCGCGTGGGGGATCCTCGGAGGGATGCGCGCGTTCGGCCTCGACCTCGGCCCGGTCACGCCGCGCTTCAGCTGGCAGGCGGTCGCCGCGGGCTACGGCGTCGGCGTGGTGATCACGCTGCTCGCCGCCCTCTGGCCCGCCCGCCGCGCCTCCGCGACGCGCCCCGTCGAGGCGCTCGCCTCGGTCGACAAGGGGCAGGAGCGGCAGGGCGTCACCCAGTACGTCGGCATCGGGATGATGGAGTTGGGCGCGGCCGCGGTGGTCTGCGCTGTGCTGCTTCCCATCGACGCGCCGTTCGTGTGGCTCGGCATCGGCGCGGTGCTGCTGCTCGTCGGCCTCGTGCTCGGCACCGCCGCGCTCGGCCGGCCGCTGGTCTGGGCCTGCGGCCGGGTGTTCCGGCGCCTGTTCGGGGAGGTCGGCAGGCTCGCGGAGGTCAACTCCGTGCGCCAGCCCCGCCGGACGGCCGCCACGGCCGCCACCTTGATGATCGGCGTCGCGCTCGTCACCACCGTCGCCATCGTCGCGGCGAGCACCACCGCGTCGGTCGAGCACCGCCTCACCGCCGATCAGCGCGGCGACTTCGTGATCGCGCCCGTCGCCTACGAGCCGTTCGACGCCCGCGTCGCCACCACCGTCGAGGGCATCGACGGCGTGGCCGCCGCCTACCCGTTCTTCCGCGGCCCCGCGCGCGTCGGAACCGACGACATCGAGCTGGGCGGGGCGTCCGCGGAGGCCATCGAGCAGGCGAGCAGCCTGCGCGTGGTCGCCGGGTCGCTGCACGCCGACGGTGACGCCGAGCCCGCGCTCGTGTCGTCGGAGTTCGCCCACGCGAACGGCCTGGGCCTCGGCCGGGTGGTGGAGCTCGCCGGCCCCACGGGCGCGACCCGCGTGCTGATCACCGGCGTCCACAACGGCGGCGCGACGCCCGGCCTCGGGGATGTCGTCGTCACCCCCGAGTCGTTCGCGAAGGTCACCGACGCCTCCCGCATCCACAGCCTCACCGTCTTCCTCGACGGCGGCGCCGACCGCGAGGCCGTGCGCGCCCAGCTGCGCGACGCCGTTGCCGAGATCCCGACGGTGGCCGTCTCGGACGTCGAGGAGTTCGCCCGGGCGCGCGTGGCCCAGTTCGACCAGCTCTTCGGCGCCATCTACGCGCTGCTGGCGCTGGCCATCGTGATCTCCGTGCTCGGCATCGTGAACACGCTGGGGTTGTCGGTGATGGAGCGGGCGCGCGAGGTCGGACTGCTGCGCGCCGTCGGCCTCACCCGGCCGCAGCTGCGGCGGATGGTCACGTTGGAGGCGGTGATCGTGGCGCTGCTCGGCGCCGCGCTTGGGGTCCTGCTCGGCCTCGCGCTCGGCTACTCCTTGGCGTCGCTGTTGCGCGATGCGGGCGTCGACCTCGTGCGCGTGCCCTGGGCGCTGCTCGGGCTGTTCGTCGTCGGCGCCGCCCTCGCGGGCATCCTCGCCGCCGTCGGCCCGGCCCGGAGGGCGGCGCGGGCGAGCGTCATCGAGTCGATCGCGGTTGACTAACCCCCGCTATGATGCTGGCGACACCGACTTTCAAAGGGGAGCCTCGTGAAGATCCGAGTTGAGCGCGAAGCGTTGGCCGATGCCGTGGCATGGGTGGCGCGCAGCCTCCCCAACCGGCCCACGGCGCCGATCCTGGCCGGCATGCTGCTGGAGGCCGACGCCAGCGGGCTGACGCTCAGCAGCTTCGACTCGACGACGTCGGCGAAGGTCACCGTCCCCGCCAACGTCACCGACGAGGGCACCGTGCTGGTGTCCGGCCGGTTGCTGAACGAGATCGCGCGGTCGCTGCCGAACAAGCCGGTCGAGCTGCACGCCGACCACTCCCGGGTCGAGCTGACCTGCGGCCAGGCGCGGTTCACGCTGCAGACGCTGCCCGTCGAGGAGTACCCCACGCTGCCCGACATGCCGACCCAGACCGGCGCCGTCAACGCCGCGGAGTTCGAGAAGGCCGTCGGCCAGGTGTTCGTCGCCGCCGGCCGCGACGAGCTGCTGAATGTGTTCACGGGCATCAAGGTGGAGATCGACGGCGAGCACCTGTCGCTGCTGGCCACCGACCGCTACCGCATGGCGCTCAAGGAGCTCACCTGGAACCCGGCGACGCCCGACGTCGAGGGCAGCGTGCTTGTCCCCGGCAAGGTGCTCGCCGACACCGCGAAGTCGATGACCAGCGGCGAGACGGTCACCATCTCGCTGTCGACCACCCAGGCCGAGGGCGAGGGCCTGGCCGGCTTCGTCGGCGAGGGCGCCAAGGGCTCCCGCGAGGCGACCACGCGCCTGCTCAGTCAGTCGTTCCCGAAGGTGCGCCACTTGATGGACGTGCAGGCCTCGGTCTCCGTCCGCGTGGCGACGGCGGACCTGCTCGCCGCGGTGAAGCGCGTCGCGCTGGTCGCCGAGCGCAACACGCCGCTGCGGATGCGCATCAACGAGGACCACATCACGCTCGAGGCCGCCACCGGCGACCAGGCGCAGGCCTCGGAGGCGCTGGAGGCGCAGGTCGACGTCGTCGGCGACGAGCAGTCGATCACGGACGCGGGCTTCAACCCGCACTACCTGCTCGACGCGCTGACCGCCGTCGACGCCCCCTTCGCGCACTTCTCGTTCACGCTCCCCGGCAAGCCGTGCCTGATCATGGGCCTGGCAAGCATCGACGCCGACCCGCTCGCCGACTACCGGCACGTGATCATGCTGATGCGCCTCCCCGTCGAGGCCTCCGCCTAGCCGGTGTTCGTCACCGAGCTGTCGCTCACCGACTTCCGCAACTACGAGACGGCGGCGCTCGAGCTGACCGACGGCGTGACGGTGTTCGTCGGGTCCAACGGGCAGGGCAAGACCAACCTGGTCGAGGCCGTCGAGTATCTCTCGACCATGTCGTCGCACCGGGTGTCGTCGACGGCGCCGCTGATCCGGGCCGGGGCCGAGTCGGCGGTGCTGCGGGCGCGCGTGCAGGCCGGCCGCGACGACCCGCGGCTGATCACGCTCGAACTCGAGGTCACCACCGGAAGGTCGAACGTCGCGCGGCTCAACCGCGCCCCGCTGCAGCGGCCGCGCGACCTGGTCGGCGCGCTGCGCACCGTCGTCTTTTCGCCCATGGACATCGCCATCGTCCGCGGTGACCCTTCGGACCGGCGCGCCTGGCTCGACTCGCTCGTCGTGACCCGCTGGCCGCGCATGGCCGGCGTCCGGCTGGACCTCGACCGCGTCCTGAGGCAGCGAAACGCCTTGCTGAAGGCGATGTCCGGCCGGTCCCGCGTTCCCACGGGCGGCGACGAGGAGGTCACCCTCCAGGTCTGGAACGAGCAGCTCGCGGCCATCGGCGCCGAGCTGCTCCACGCCCGCCTCGACACCCTCGCCGACGTCCTCCCTCACGCCCAGCGCGCCTACGAGACCATCGCCCCGGTCAACAACCAGATCCAGGCTGCCTACAAGACCGGGTTGGACTTCACTCGCCCCATGAACCCCGGCGGTGATGTGCGGGAGGGGCTGCGGCTGGCGTTGCTGGACGCGATGGAGGCGCGACGGCGCGACGAGATCCAGCGCGGGGTGACGCTGGTCGGTCCGCAGCGCGACGACGTCGAGCTGAGCATCGGTGCGCTGCCGGCGAAGGGCTACGCCTCGCACGGCGAGTCGTGGTCGCTGGCGCTCGCGCTGCGCCTCGGCGGCTTCATGCTCGTGCGCGACGACGGCGTCGAACCCGTCCTGGTCCTCGACGACGTGTTCGCCGAGCTGGACACGGCGCGCCGCGAGCGCCTCGCGGGCGCGGTCGCCGACGCCGAGCAGGTCCTGATCACCGCCGCGGTCGGCGCCGACGTGCCCGACTTCCCCGCCGCGCGCCGCTTCCGCGTCGAGGCAGGGAGCGTTTCGTAGCCCCATATGGGTTGGACGACCCCTGTTGCCTGTCGGACGCGTGTGGCAGGGTTGCCCTGGGAAAGTCTGTGAGGAGTGCTGTGGGCGTGAGCTGGAGGAGGCGAGCCGAGACCGTCGGCGTCGGCGCGGTCGCGCTGGCCGTCGGCATCCTCGCGTTCGTCCACGACGGCGTGCCGGCGGCCGAGGTCGAGCTCAACGACGGCGGGGTCTGGGTGAGCAACGGCGCGCAGCTGCTCGCCGGGCACCTGAACTACCAGTCGCGCACGCTCGACGGGGGGCTGAGGGTGCCCTCGCCCGGCTTCGACCTCTCGCAGTACGGCAACAACGTGATGGTGACGAGCGCCGACCTCGTCCAGCAGCTCGACACCGCGTCGGTCGCGCTCGCGAACGAGACCTCCGTCACGGGCGTGACGTACGCCCACGGCGACGACACGGTCCTGTTCGCCGACGAGGAGGAGGGCAAGGTCTGGGCGACCAGCCTCGAGGGGGTCGGCGGGTTCAACCCCCAAGCCGACCCCGCCGCGGAGGACCTCGACGCGCCGCGCGTGGCGGTCGGGGTCGGCGGCGACGCCTTCGTCGTGACCGCCGACGGCGTGGTGCGCTCGGTGACCGGGTTCGGCGAGCAGGCGGTCCTCGAGGAGGCCGGTTCGCTGGGCGCGGAGCTGTCCGACGCCGCGTCGCTCACCGTCGTCGGCGACACCCTCGTCGCATTCGACCAGGGCACCGTGCGGACGGTGGACCGCGCCGTCGAGCTGGCCGGCGTCGACGGCGCCGTCCTGCAGCAGCCGTCGGCGAGCGCCCCGGAGGTGCTCCTGGCGTCGGGCGGCGCGCTGTGGCGCGTGCCCCTGGGCGGCGGCTCGCCGTCTGCCGTCGACGTGCCCAGCGGATCCCCGGCCCGGCCCGTCCAGCTCGACGGCTGCGCGTACGGCCTGTGGGCGAGGTCCGGCTACTACGTGCGCGACTGCAAGGACGCGGAGCTGAACGAGGCCGCCCAGTTCCCGGAACTCGCGAAGGCCGCGAGCCCGGTGTTCAGGGCCAACCGCAAGGTCCTCGTCATCAACGACCTGGCGACCGGCGCGGTGTACCTGCCGCTGGAGTCCATGCTCAGGGTCGACAACTGGGACCTCATCAGCAACCACCTCGAGCAGTTGGAGGAGGAGGACAAGGAGTCCGAGGAGTCGGACGAGACGGAGCTCTCCCGGCTCCAGGAGTTCTCCGACGAGCAGCACCCGCCGGTGGCCAACGACGACGAGCTGGGCGCCCGGCCCGGCGTCGCCACCACGCTTCCGCTGCTGCTGAACGACATCGACGTCGACGGTGACGTCCTGACCGCCGTGATAACGGGCGGCGACGCGCCCGTGACCCTCGCCAAGGAGGGAAGGGCCGCGCGGATCGAGGCGCCGCCGAACGCCTCCGGCAGGCTGTCGTTCACCTACCGGGCCTTCGACGGCACAGACCTCAGCAACGAGGCGAAGGTCACCGTGACGCTCTCGCCGAAGGGCGCGAACACGGCGCCGAGGAAGGTCCGCTCCAACACCGTGCAGGTGGGCGAGCGGGCGTCCGCCGAGTACTCGGTGCTTCCCGACTGGGTCGACCCCGACGGCGACGCCATCTTCCTGGAGAACGCCGTCGGCGACGACGGCATGTCGGTCACCTGGCGCCCCGACGGCTACGTCTCCGTGCGTGACCTCGGCACCGGCAGCCCCGGCAGGCGTTCGGTGGCCGTCACCGTGAGCGACGGCACCGAGTCGACGACCGACGAGCTGGTGGTGCAGATCATGCCGGGCGGCTCGAACGCCGCCCCGGTGGCCAACAACGACCACTTCGTCGCTAACGCGGGCGAGACGATCACGCTGCGCCCGCTGTCCAACGACACCGATCCCGACGGCGACGAGCTGCGCCTCGTCGAGTTGGGGGCGACGGCGCCCGGGGTGGAGCTGAAGCCCGACTACGTCGAGGGCACGGCCCAGTTCACGGCCTCGGCGCCGGGAACCCAGACCATCGTCTACTCCATCAGCGACGGGCCGAACAACAGCAAGGGCAAGATCCGGG
Organism: Arachnia sp.; assembly: GCA_035409265.1. Taxonomy (GTDB): domain Bacteria; phylum Actinomycetota; class Actinomycetes; order Propionibacteriales; family Propionibacteriaceae; genus Arachnia. The sequence continues at coordinate 11,945 of DAONOU010000013.1, forward strand.
TGGACGTGACCGACCCGGAGGGGGCCTCGGAGCAGCCCGCGGCCGAGAACGACCTCGCGCTCATGTCCGCGACGGGCGTCGTCGTGGTGGAGCCGCTGGTCAACGACTTCGACCCGGCCGGCGGGGTGCTCGTCATCCAGGGCGTGTCCATGGGCTCGTCCGAGGGCCTGAACGTCGAGGTGGTGCGCCACTCGCTGCTGCGCGTCACCGCGCCCGCGGGGATCGAGGAGCCGCAGACCTTCGAGTACACCGTCAGCAACGGCCACGCCAGCGCGACGGCGTCGGTGCTCGTCGTCCCCCTCGCGGCCCAGTCCGAGATCCAGCCCCCGGTGGCGCTGCCGGAGACCACCGTGGTGCGGGCTGGCGACATCGTGACGGTGGACGTGCTGACCAACGACTACTCGCCCTCCGACCTGCCGATCGGCCTGCTCCCCGAGCTCGACGTGCGCTCGGACCCGGCGCTCGGCGAGTTCTTCCTCTCGGGAGACCAGGTCCGCTTCCGGGCAGGCCCCGAGGCCGGCACCGCCGAGGCCATCTACACCGTGTCCGACTCGCAGAAGAACGTGGCCTCGTCCACCGTGACCATCTCGATCAAGGGCTTCGACGACAGCAACAGGAAGCCGGCGCCGCGCCCGGTGACCGGCCGCACCTTCGCGGGCATGACCACCCGGATCCCCATCCCGATGGACGGCGTGGACCCCGACGGCGACTCGGTCGAGCTGCTCGGCACGGGCGCCGTCGGACCCAAGCGGGGATCGGTCGAGGTGGAGGGCAACTACCTCGTCTACACCGCGTCGCGGGTGGACCCCGGCACCGACACCTTCAGCTACCGCGTGACCGACCGGTTCGGCGCGGCGGCCGACGGCGTCGTGCGCGTCGGCGTGGCCCCCGCCCCCGAGAAGAACCAGGCGCCCGTGGCGGTGCCCGACGAGATCGCGGCGCGGCCCGGAACGCGGCTGGAGATCCCGGTGACCGTCAACGACGTCGACCCGGACGGCGACAAAATCTCGATCGTGGCCGACTCCGTCGAGCCCGTGGAGGACGGCTGGACGCCCGAGGCGTCGATCGTTGGTCAGAAGGTCTCCCTCCTCACCCCGACCGAGCCGGGCGTCTACCAGCTGTACTACCGCATCACCGACGGGGGAGGGGCGCCGGTGGTGGGCGTCGTCACGGTCACCGTCGACGAGAACGCGCCGCCCGTGGCGCCCGTCGCGCGCGACGACTACGTGCCCCTGGACGCGATCGCCGACCTCGAGGCGGTCGACGTGGAGGTCCTCGTCAACGACGCGGACCCCGACGGCGTGGTCGCCGACCTCGAGGTCGAGGTCGAGGAGCCCGCGACGGTGGCGGGCGGCGTCGTCACCGTGCCGGTGGCCGACGAGCGGCAGATCGTCCTCTACACCGTGACCGACCCCGACGGCATGACGGCGCGGGCCGCGATCGTGGTCCCCGGCGCGGCCCAGATGGCCCCGATCCTCAACCCCGCGAAGGTCCCGGCGGTGGTGAAGGGCGGGGAGACGCTCACCATCGACCTGGACGAGTACGTCCTGACCCGCGCCGGCCACAGGGCGACGCTGACGGCGGTCGACTCGGTCGTGGCCGGGCCGGGCGGCAGCACGACCGAGCCCGACGGCGGCCTCACCGTGCGCGACGACACCACGATCTCCTTCACCCCCGACGTGCTGTACCACGCGGCCACGTCGGTCACCTTCGAGGTGACCGACGGCGACACCGTCGACGACCCGCGCGGCCTGAGGGCGACGCTGAGCCTGCCGATCACGGTCGAGTCGTCGGGCCTCTTCCCGCCGGAGCTGCGCCCCGGCGAGGTGACCGTCGCGCCCGGCGAGGATCCGGTGAGCGTCTCGCTCCGCGCGATGGTGGAGGACCCGGACCCGGGCGACAACGAGAGGATGGTGTTCGCCGTCGTCTCCTCCGCCGACGGCGTGGAGGCCTCCGTCGGCGGCCAGGACCTGGCCGTCTCCGTCCCCGCCGACACCCCCGTGGGCACCACCGGCAGCATCGTGGTCTCGGTCCACGACGGCAGCACGGACCCGCTGCAGATGACGCTTCCCGTCACCGTGACCCGCTCCACGCGGCCGCTGATGTCGGTGACCGACATCACGGAGCCCGAGGGGCGCGTGGGCGTCGCCACGACGTTCAACCTTGCCGACGTGGTGACCAACCCGTTCGCGGACCAGGGCGGCGACCTGGAGCTGGTCGGCGAGCCGAGCGTCGCCGGCAGCGCGACGGTGACGGCCAGCGGGCTGGCGATCACCGTCACGCCCACATCCTCGGGGGTGAACGGCGACTCGGCCGAGGACGTGGTGGTGAGCTACACCGTCGCCGACGCGACGAGGGACTCCAGTCGCCACCGCACCGGGACCATCCGCGTGGTGGTCAAGGACGTGCCCATGGCGCCCACCAACGTGACCGCGGACGCCGTCGGCTCGAAGACGGCGCGCGTGACCTGGTCGCACTCCGGGTGGAGGGGCGGCAAGCCAGACGGCTTCACCGTGTCGTGGGGCGGTGGCAGCAAGGACTGCGGCCTGCAGACCAGCTGCGACATCGACACGCTCGCCAACAACAACACCTACACGTTCACGGTCGCGGCGCGGGTCGCGGAGGGCGACATCGACGACTCAGCGGCCTCGGCCCCCAGCAACGAGATCTTCGTCGACGCCGTCCCGAACACCCCGGTCGCGCCCGTCGCGGCGTTCGGGGACCGCGCCATCGACCTCACCTGGGCCGCGACGACCGTCCCCGACGGGGGGTCGCCGGTGACCAGCTACACCGTCGAGATCATGCCCGCGGACGCCTCGGGGCGGACGCAGCAGGTGGTCTCGGGGACGTCGATGGAGTGGAACAACCTGGCCAACGGCACCGCGTACACGTTCACCCTGACGGCGCACAACACGCTCACCGAGCGGGACCCCCGGGTCACCGCGCCGAAGGGTCCGGCGTCCGCGCCGGAGATCCCGGCGGGGGCGCCGTCGAACCAGGGCGCCCCGGCGGTGGCAAAGGACAAGGCCGCGGCCGGCGTCGCGCCCCGCGCGACCGTGTCCTGGGCGGCCCCCGGCAACCCGAACGGCGACTCCAGCTTCCGGTACCAGATGCGCCAGCGCGGCACCGACGGCGTGCTCTACGACGGCGCGGCCACCTCCTCCGTGGTGACGATGGACGTCGGCACCGAGGACAAGACCTTCGAGGTGCGCTCCACCAACAAGTCGAAGGACTGGAGCGACTGGTCCCCGGCGTCCAACGCCGTGCGCGCCTTCCAGCCCCCGGGCGCGCCGACCGGGTTCCGCCTCACGCCGACCGGCGACGGCACCCGGGCGCGGTTCGACTTCGGCGCCGCGGCGGGCAACGGCGCGCGGTCCGGCGAGATCTCCTACCGGTGGAGCGCGGGCGGGGCCAGCGGCACCGTCGGAGCCGGCGACGTGGTAAACAGCTCGGCCTTCGCGCTGGGCGACGACGTCCGGGTGAGCCTGAGGGCCATCAGCACCATCGACGGCGAGACCGCCGAGGGCCCCGCCGTCACCGCGACCGTCAACGCCTACTCGCCGCCGAACCGGCCGACGGTGTCGGCGGCCCGGACCTCGACCGGCCGGGTGCGCGTGGCCTGGGAGGCGCCGTCGAGCAGCAACGGGCGCCCGGTCACCGTCGCGGTCTCGGTGTCCGGGGTCGACGGCTCGCCCAACGGTTCGACGGACCGGTCCGGCAGCGCCACGGTCGGCACCGGTCCCAGCCAGAGCTTCGGCATCACCGTGACGGTGACCAACAGCGAGGGCCAGGCCAGCGAGGCCAGCGCCAGCGCCTCGACCCGGGGCAAGGGCACGGCGCGGGAGCGCACCGGCACCCGCGGCGTGACCTGCCCGTCCGACATCAACGCCCCCGACGGGTGCAACGAGTACGTCATCGAGCTCCAGGACTGGTACCCGGACACGATGGTCGAGTGCCACGTCGTCAGCTCGAAGGGCAACCACCACTACCCCCGGATGCGGGTCGACGGCGACGGCTACGGCTGGCTGCGCGCCAACATGGCCTACGCCATCGGGTGGGCTGGATTCACCGAGCGCGGCGACATCAGCGGCGACTGCTACTACGACTGACGGCCTCGACCAAGAAGGAACGAACCCATGACGATGACCCCGGAGCACGCGGCGTTCTTCGCCGACATGTTCGGCCGCCTGACCGACAACGTCGGCCATGCCCTGCTCGGCAAGGCGCCGGTGATCCGGCTGGCGCTGACCTGCATGCTGGCGGAGGGCCACCTCCTGCTCGAGGACGCGCCCGGCACGGGCAAGACGGCGCTGGCCAGGGCCATCGCGGCCTCGGTGCACGGCTCGCACAACCGGATCCAGTTCACGCCCGACCTGCTCCCCTCGGACATCACCGGCATCACGATGTACGACCAGCGCACCGGGCAGTGGAACTTCCACGCCGGGCCGATCTTCGCGTCGATCGTGCTGGCCGACGAGATCAACCGCGCGTCGCCGAAGACCCAGTCGGCGCTGCTGGAGGTGATGGAGGAGTCCCACGTCACCGTCGACGGCGTGCAGCACTCGACGGAGCGGCCCTTCATGGTGATCGCCACGCAGAACCCGGTGGAGCAGGCGGGCACGTACAAGCTGCCCGAGGCCCAGCTCGACCGGTTCCTGATGAAGACCTCCGTCGGCTACCCCGACCGGGCGGCGGCGGTGGAGGTGCTCGGCGGCTCGGCCCAGCCCGACCGGTCCCGCCTCCTGCAGCCCGTCATCGCGCAGGCCGCGGTGGCGGAGATGATCGACTCGGTGCGCGACAACTACGTCGACGCCGCCGTGCTGGACTACACCCAGGCGCTGGTCGAGGCCACCCGCGAGGACGCCGACACGCACATCGGGGTGTCCACCCGCGGCGCGATCGCCATGGTGCGGGCCGCCCGGGTGTGGGCCGCGGCCCACGGGCGCAACTACGTGCTGCCCGACGACGTCAAGGAGCTGGCGGGCTGCGTGTGGACCCACCGCCTCATCCTGACCCCGGAGGCCGAGTTCGCGGGGACGACGGCCACCGACGTCGTCGCGCGGGTGCTCGCCCAGGTCGAGGCCCCCGCCAACCGGATGGCCTCCTGACCCGTGACGACCGCCCTCCTCTCGCGGCTGCGCCGGGCGACGGCCTGGCTGGTCGCCCGCGCCCGACGCCTCGCCCGGCACCCCGCCGTCGCCAGCATCACCCCCATCGGCTGGGTGCTGCTGCTCGGCGGCGCCGCCGCGGCCTGGATCGGCTGGAGCCGGGGATGGCTCGAGTTCCGCGCGCTGGGCGTGATGGCCGCGGTCGTGCTAGCGGTGGCCGCGGCGTCGATCCTTCGACGGCGCGAGCACGACGTGCTGCTTGAGCTGCACCGGCCGCGCGTCCAGGCGGGCGACGAGGCCATCGGCCGCGTGCTCGTGACCGCGGGCGGGGGGAGGAGCTCGGCTCCCACCACGATGGAGCTGCCGGTGGGCAATGCAGTGGCCGCCTTCCGCGTCGGCACGCTCGCCCCCGACGACGAGCACGAGGAGATGTTCGCCATCCCCACGCGCAGGCGCGGGATCGTGACGCTCGGGCCCGTGCGCTCGGTGCAGGCCGACCCGATCGGGGCGGTGAGCCGCAACAAGATCCTCACGCCCGCGACCGAGCTCTACATCCATCCGCGGATCGCCCACGTCGAGGCCGGGGCCATCGGCATGCTGAAGGACGTCGAGGGCATCACCACCACCAACCTCTCGTCGTCGGACGTGTCCTTCCACGCGCTGCGCGAGTACACCCCGGGCGACGACCGCCGGGCCGTGCACTGGCGCACCACCGCCCGCACGGGACGGCTCATGGTGCGCCAGTTCGAGGAGACGATGCGCGCCCACCTCGTGCTGATGCTCTCCACCGTCGCGTCCGACTACGAGACCCCGGACGACTTCGAGCTGGCCGTCTCCACCGTCGGCTCGCTGGCGGTGTCCGCGCTGCGCGACGAGCGCCAGGTCTCCGTGCTCACGTCGGCGGGCGAGCTGGCCTTTCCCCACGCGCTGGGCCTGCTCGACCGGCTGTCGGGGGTGGAGCTCGTCGCGAAGGGCCGCGGCCAGCGCGAGCTTGCGGTGCTGGCGGCCAACATCCCGGGTGCCTCGGTCGGCGCGTTCGTCACCGGCGCGGCCGACCCGGCCACGCTGCGGGCCGCCCAGCTGGCGCTGCCCGCGGCGGTGTACCCCTTCGCCGTGCGCTGCGCGGCGAGCCTCGGCCTCGCCCGGCGCCGGGTGGGCGACCTGATCGTGCTCGACGTCGCGGCCCTCGCCGACCTCCCGGTCGCCTTGAGGAGCCTCCGGTGAGGCGGCGCCTCGTCCCGCCGCCGTCCTGGCCCCGCGTCGTCGGCGCCTGGGCGCTGCTGCTGCCCGGCGTCGTCGCCTTCCAGCCCACGTTCGGCGGGCCCGCCGGCTACCTGGCCTCCGCCGTCGGCGTCACGCTCGGCGCCGGGATCGCGCTGGCCGCGGTGGGCCTCGGCTGGTCGATCGCGCTCTGGGCGCTCGCGCTGCTGGCCGCCTACTTCCTGGTCGGCGGGCCGCTGGCGCTGCCGGACACCACCGTCCTCGGCGTGCTGCCGAGCCTTGAGACGCTGCGCGAGCTGGCGCTGCTGATCCCCTTCGGCTGGCGCGACCTGCTGACGGTGGCCACCCCCGCGGGCGACTTCGCCGGCCCCGCCGCCGTGCCCCTGCTGGCCGGCCTGCTCGCGGGGACCGTCGCCGTCGGGCTCGCCCGCGCCACCCGGGCGGTGTTCCTGCCGCTCCTCGTCGCCCCATGCTGGCTCGCGTTCGCCATCGCCTTCGGCGTGCGCGCCGCGCCGACCGCCGTGTGGCTGGGCGCGGCGCTGGGGGCGGGGATCCTCGCCTGGGCGACCGCGCATCGGCTGGCCGCGCACCGCTCGGCGAGCGCGCAGTTCCTGGTGCGCCGCGAGAAGGGCGTCTCTCGGGCCACGCTCAAGGTCGTCGCGGCGGCCGCGGTGATCGCGCTGGCCGCCGGCGTCGCCGTCGCCGCCAACGTGTCCGCGGAGGACCGGGTCAACCGGCAGGTGCTGCGCGACGACGTCGTGCCCCCGCTGAACCTGCAAGAGTACCCGAGCCCGCTGATGAAGTACCGGCTCTACGAGCTCACCGAGAAGGACGAGGTGCTCTTCCGGGTCCAGGGGATGCCCGAGGGCGCGCGCCTCCGGCTCGCCGTGATGGACACCTTCGACGGCAACGTGTTCACTGTGTCCCGGGACGCGGGCCAGTTCGTGCGCTCGGGCCGCGAGCTGCCCCTCACCGTGGAGGGGGAGACCCGCGAGACGCGGGTGGAGGCCGTCGGCTACGACGACGTGTGGCTGCCCACCGCGGGGCTGCCGACCTGGCTGAGCTTCGACGGCGACCGCGCCCGGCCGCTGGCGAAGGGCCTCCACGTCAACCGGGCCACCGGCCAGCCGCTGACCACCGCCAGGTTCGCGGAGGGCGCGGCGCTCGACACCCGCGCCCAGCCGATCGTCCCGCACACCGAGGAGCAGCGGGCAGGGTTCGCGACCGCGGGGGTCGGCGCGGCACCGCTGGCCGAGGTCAGCCAGGCGCCCGATGTGCTCGTCGGCCTCGCCACCGACTGGACGGCGGAGGCCACCAGCGCCTACGACCAGCTGACGATCATCGCGGAGCGGCTGCGGGGCGAGGGTTACTACTCCGACGGGTCCGACGGCACGTCGCGCTCCGGGCACAATCGCGAGCGGCTGACGTCGATGTTCACCGCCTCGCAGTGGATCGGCGACGACGAGCAGTACGCCACCGCGATGGCGCTGATGGCGCACCAGCTGGGCATCCCGGTGCGGGTGGTCCTCGGCTTCCACCCGCTGGACGGGCCGGCCCCGAGCGACGTGTGGGAGGTCACGGGGACCGAGGCGCACGTCTGGGTGGAGGCGAACCTGGACGGGGCGGGCTGGGTCGGCTTCGACCCGACCCCCGACCGCGACAAGGTGCCCCAGACCGAGGTGCCGCAGCCGAAGCCCAAGCCGAAGCCGCAGGTCGACCCGCCGCCCAACCCGCCGGAGCGGCTGCCCGACGAGCCCGTGATCGCCGACGAGGACGCGGCCGACGTCGACGAGGAGGACGAGTCGGAGTCCGGCCTGCTCCTGCTGCTCCTGATCGCGGGGGCCGTCGTCGGCGGCGCGGCCCTCGTCTCGCTGCCCTTCCTGGCGATCCTCGCGCTCAAGGCGCGCCGCGCCGCCAGGCGGCGGACGCGGGGGACGGCCGCGGACCAGGTGTCGGGGGCGTGGGACGAGATCGTCGACCGCGCCCGCGACCTCGGCCACCAGGCGCCGTCCACCGTCACCCGCCGCGAGGCCGCCGCCGGCCTCCAGGAGGCCTACCCCGCCGTGCCGCTCGTGCCGCTGGCCGCCGACATCGACGCCGCGGTCTTCGGGCCGGTCGCGCCCGACGAGCGCCACCGCGACGCCGCCTGGGAGGCGGTGCCGGGGACGACGAAGGCGCTCCTGGCCCAAGTTCCGTGGTACCGGCGTCTCCCGGCGCTGGTATCGCTACGCTCGCTGAGAAGGCGACCCACCGAAGCTGCGTTGGCCAGGAGAAGGCCGAAGGAGACGAAGGAGCACGCATGAGTGGACAGTTCGGTCCGGTGACCGCGGATCCGGTGGGCCTCGGGCGGCGCATCGCCGGCCGCGTGATCAACGCGGCGATCGGCGTCGCGATCTACGCGATCATGTTCCTGCCGCTGGGCGAGACCGCGGCCACGGGCTACATCCGGCAGCCCGCCTGGGCAGCGGTGCTGATCGCCGTGGTGCTGAGCATCGCCGTCGGCGTCATGGACATCTTCCTGATCCTGGTGAAGTCGACGACGATCGGCCCCTGGCTGCTCGGCCAGTTCTGGATCCAGGTGCCCACGGGCGAGGACGGCAAGCTCCAGTACCTCCTCAAGCTGGTGGTGCAGTCCGTGTTCGAGGGCGCCACCCTCGGCATCGGCACGATCTCGCTCGTCGTGACCTACCGCGAC
>DAONOU010000014.1:0-20375 GCA_035409265.1 Arachnia sp.
TGTTCGAGCGCACGGACCGGCTGGTTGTCGCGCTGCTTGGCGTCCTCGCCGTCGGCCTCGGCGCCCCCATCTGGGCGCTGAGCCTCGCGCTGGCCGTCGTCGCGCTTGGCAGCGCCGTCACCGTCGCCCAGCGCATCCACGCCGCCTGGAGGGGATTGCGCCCTCCGGCTCGTTGAGGTCGTGTCGACGAACTCCGTGCGCAAGAACCGGCGCAGGCCCCGCTGAAACCACGTCCCCGCTGAGCATCAACGCGGTTGCAAACGTTCGATCTAGGAGGCGGGAACGGTTATCTCGGCTGAAAGAGTCAGAATACTGACGTTTGCCGCCGAGATAGTTCTGGCGCTGCCGCAGATCGAACGTTTGCAGCCGCGATGACCTGCCGAAGCGGACTGTGCCGCCGCAACGGCTTAGAGGTACCGCCTACCTGCGGGGCCTCTTAATCGGCGGTGGGACGGCGGGCGGCGTCGACGATGGCGCGGGTCGCGTCCGCGGTGGCGCGGGTGACGTCGTCGAGGGCGAGGCCGGCGCCGAGCTGCTGGAAGGCGGCGCCGAGGAGGCCGAGGGTGAGGGACGCCTGGATCCGGGCCGCGTCCGGGTCCCCCGTGAGCTGGAGCCAGGCATCGCCGAGGGGATGGCGCATGATGTTGTGCGCGTGCTCCGCCAGGTCCTGCATCGCCGCGGAGGTGGGGGCCTCGCGCACCATCGTGATGAACCAGCCGTGGCCGGTGAGGTGCGCCTGACGGATGTTGACGCGGACCCACTCGACGACGCGGTCGCCGGGGTCGTCCAGCGGAGCGAGCGCCGTCGTGACCGCGCGCTCCCAGCCTGGGAGGTAACGCTCGAGGACGAGCACCCGGAGGTCGTCGACGCTCTCGACGTAGCGGTAGATCGAGTTGCGCGCGATGCCCGCCGCGCTGCTGACAACCCCTGCGGTGAGGGGGTCGCCGGCGCGCAGGATGCGCTCGCTGGCGTCGACGAGCGCGGCGAGGACGTTCTCGCGGTGCTCGGCGACGGTCGCGGCGGCGATCTTCGGCATGGCCCCATTCTTTCATCCCATTTGGGCAAAATCTTAGCGACGCGGCGTCGCTATCTTGAGTGCCAAGCCCATTGGTTTCGACACCGACCCGGGCGGGGTCCGGCTCAACCAGCGGGGGGAGGGGAGAGGGTGACCACGCGGTCGGCGACGCGCTCGGCCTCCTCGGGGTCGTGCGTGACGTAGACGGCGGTGGTGTGGGTCTCGCGCAGGATCAGGGCGAGGTCGTCGGCGAGGCGACGGCGCAGCCCGGGGTCGAGCGCGGAGAGGGGCTCGTCGAGCAGCAGGGCGTGCGGACTCGGGGCGAGCGAGCGGGCGAGGGCGACGCGTTGGGCCTGGCCGCCGGAGAGCTCGGTGGGGCGGCGGTGCTCGAGACCCGGCAGGCCGACGAGCTCGAGGAGCGCGGTCACCCGCGCGCGCTGGGCCGCCTTGGGGAGATGCGTCAGGCCGTAGCCGACGTTGCGGCCGACGCTCATCGTCGGGAACAGCTGGCCGTCCTGGAAGACCATCCCGAAGCCGCGCTTGTGGGTGGGGACCGCGGCGAGGTCGGCGCCGTCCCAGAGGATGGTGCCCTCGACGAGGGGCTCCAGGCCGGCGATCGCGCGCAGCAGCGTGGACTTTCCCGACCCCGAGGGGCCGAGCAGCGCGACCACCTCGCCGGGGGCGACGGCCATGCTCACGCCGTCGAGCGCCGTCGTATCGCCGTAGCGCACCGTCACGTCGCGCAGTTCAAGTCCGCTCACCACGCCGTCACTTCCTCGGGCCGAGCCCGCTCCGCGAGGGCCATCGCGGCCCCCGCCAATCCTGCCAGGACCACGGTGGCGGCCAGGGCGAGCCCGTACGACTCCGCGCCGGGGCGCCCGAAGAGGCGCACGACGAGGACGGGCAGCGTGGGGTTGTCGGGCCTGGCTAGGAACGACGTCGCGCCGAACTCGCCGAGCGAGGTCGCGAACGCGAAGCCGACGGCGAGGCCGAGGCCGCGGGTCAGGTGCGGCAGCTCGATCCTCGCGAGCACGCTCCACGGCGGCGAGCCGAGCGTGGCCGCCGCCTCCAGCTGGCGCGGGTCGACGGCGCGGAGCGTCGGCAGCAGGCTGCGCACCACCAACGGAAGCGCCACCACGGCCTGGGCGATCGGGATCAGGATCAGGCTCGATCGGAGGTCGAGCGGCGGCCGGTTCAGCGTGATCAGGTAGCCGAAGCCGACGGTGACCGCCGAGACGCCGAGCGGCAGCAGGTAGGCGGCCTCGACGGCGGCGAGCGCCCTCCGCGCGGAAGGGCGGCGCGGGCGGCGGGAGGCCACGAGCGCGACGAGAACGCCGAGGGGGACGGCGATCGCGGTGGCCGCGAGCGCGGTCGTGAGCGACGTGCCGAGCGCGCGCCACGGGCTGGCGCCCTGCACCGTCGCCGTTGCGAGCTCGGAGTAGTTGGCCAGGGTGAGGGCGCCGCCGCGGTGCAGCGAGCGCCACACGAGGTTCGCGATCGGCAGCCCGAGGAGCAGCAACGCCGTCGCGAGCGTCGCGGCCAGCGCGGGAAGGTCGCGGCGGGCGTCGTAGCGGCGGGTGGCGCCAACGTCGGGCTGCAGCGTGAGCGCCCGCGTCAACCCGGCCTGGGCGCGGCCGGTCGCCCAGAGCGCGAGGGCGACGATGACCAGCTGCGTCACCGACAGCGCCGCCGCGCCGCGGAGGTCGAGGAGCTGGGTGGTGAGGAACCAGATCTCCGTCTCGACGGTGTGGAACCGGCCGTGGCCGAGCACCATCACGATGCCGTAGGACGACGAGCTGAAGAGGAACACCAGCGCCGCCGCCGACAGCACGGCGGGCGCGAGGGTCGGCAGCGTGACGGTGAGGAACACGCGCAGGGGACCCGCGCCGAGGGTGGCGCCGGCCTGCGCGAGGCGCGGGTCGAGGCGCGCCCACATCGCGCCGACCGTGCGGACCACCACCGAGTAGTTGAAGAACACCATGGCGGCCACGATCGCGACCGGGGTGCCGTCGAGCCCCAGCCAGCCGAGCCACCCGTCCTCGCGCAGCAGCGCGCCGAACGCGACGCCCACCGCCACCGTCGGCAGGACGAATGGGACGGTGACGGCGGCGCGCAGCGCGTCGCGGCCCGGGAACCGGCAGCGGTAGAGCGCGTGCGCGCCGGGGAGGCCGAGGAGGACGCAGAGCAGCGTCGTCGCCCCGGCAGACGCGAGCGTGAACCCGACGGCGCGCCAGGTCCGCGCCGACGAGAACACCGCCGCGAAGCCGCTGGGCGTCCACACGCCGTCGTCGCGGAAGCCCTGGACGACGAGGTTCGCCGCGGGCCACGCGAAGAAGACGGCCAGGAACGCGGCGGGCAGCAGCGCCGCCGCCACCCACGCCGCGCGCCAGGCCGCCTTGGTCACCGCGTCACCCGATCTGCTCGGCCCAGGTCCGCAGCCAGTCCTCCAGGCCTGTGTCGATCTGGGCGCCATCGATCGCGATCGGCTCGTCCGAGAGCGGCGCGAACTTCGCCCACTCGTCGGGCAGCGCGACGCCGTCGAGCGCCGGGTACATGTACATGTTCTCCGGGATCGTGGCCTGGACCTCGGGGGTCAGCAGGAAGTCGATGAACTTCGCGGCGCCGACCTCGTTCTGCGCGCCGGCAAGGACGCCCGCGTACTCGACCTGGCGGATGCAGGTCCCGAGCAGCGCCTCGGTGGTCGAGGCGTCGCCGTCGACGGTGTAGGCGGGGGAGGTGGCGTAGCTCAGCACCAACGGGCGGGGGCCCTTGCCGTCGGCACCCGAGAAGTCGGTGTAGTAGGCATCGGACCAGCCGGCGGCCAGCTTCACGCCGTTGTCCTCCAGGGCCTTCCAGTAGTCGACCCAGCCGTCGCCCTTCGCGCCGATCGTGGCGAGCAGGAACGACTGCCCCGGCGATGACGACGTGGGGGAGGGGACGACGAAGAGTTCCTTGTATGCGGGGGCCGTCAGATCGTCGAGGGTGGTGGGCACGGGGACATCGTTCGCGGCGAACCAGGCGGAGTCGGCGTTGACGCAGACGTCGCCGAAGTCGACGGGGGTCAGCCCCTCGGCGGCGAGGCCGTCGATGACCTTTGCGTCGGCCACGTGCGGGACGACGACGCCCTCGCGGAGAGCGCGCGAGGCCAGCGTCGAATCGATGCCGAACACGACGTCGCCCAGCGGCGAGTCCTTGGTGAGGATCAGCTGGTTGACCAGCGACGTTCCCTCGTCCGGGGCGACGTAGGTGACCTCGTACCCGGTCTCGTCGGCGAACTTCTTCAGCAGGTCCTCGGGCAGCGCGAACGAGTCGTGCGTGACGACGGTCAGCGTCTTCGACTCGGTCGGAGCCTGCGTGCCGGGCGTCGTCGCGGGGCCGCTGCCCGGACCCGCCTCCGGGGCGGGGCCGCCGCACGCGGCGAGCCCGAGGGCCGCCAGCGCGGCCACGGCGATACGGATCTTCATGTCGTTGCACTCCTTTCGGAGGCTCGGCAGATGCCGAGGAGAACTCTCACTCCCTACGCCGGTGCTAACCGGATCAGGTTCGAGGGTCTGCGGACCGTCCGCACTCTCAGCGCTCTTCAGCGCTCCCCTGTGTTCGGGGCCCAGCATAGCCGCAGGACGACTAGGAGTCGTCGGTCACCCGCATCAGGGCGTCGCGGATCTGGCGGGCGCGGGTCGGGCCGATGCCGTCGATCTCCATCAGCATCGCGGTGGAGGCGCCGAAGAGCTCCTGCAGCGTGAAGTGCGTCAGCAGCTTCTCCACCAGGTGCGCGGGCAGGCGACCGACGGTGCTGAGGAGGCGGATGCCGCGCGAGGAGAGCGACTGCTCCAGGTTCGCGCCGAGGCCGAAGCCCAGGCGCTCGGCCACGAGCTGGCCGCTGAAGAGCTCCTCGGAGGAGAAGTTGGCGAGCTTCGCGAGGTCGAACTGGGACGGGTCGTCGAGGTTATGCGCGTAGTCGTCCGCGAGCAGGGGCGCGATCCCGTCGTAGGCCCCGCTCAACTCCGAGTGCTGGAGGGCGACCATGCGGCCCTCGACGCCGAGCAGGTCGACGTGGAACTGCATCTCGCCGGAGAGCCGCCGGGCGAGCTCGAGCCGGTGGATGACGTGCGTGAGGTCGCGGAGGCTGACCTGCTCGCCGATCTCGAGTGCGGAGAACTGGTCGAGCAGGTCGGTGAGGTGGGCGACGACGCGCGACAGCGTGGCAAGCGTCTGGTTGGCGCGGCTGATGACCTGTGGGACGGTCTCCACCAGGTAGCGGCGGCCATCGAGGAAGAGCGAGACGGTCGACATCGACGCCGAGACGGTGACGACGGGCACGCCTGCCGCCTGGGCCGTGCGGTCGGCGGAGCGATGCCGGGTCCCGGTCTCGGCGGTGGGGAGGTCGCCCGCGGGGACGAGGTGGACGCCCGCGGCGACGATGGTGGCCAGGTCGTTGGAGAGGACGATCGCGCCGTCGAGCTTCGCCAACTCACGCAGGGCCTGCTCGGTGCACTCGACGCCGATCGTGAACCCGCCGGAGCACACGTGCTGCACCGCCGCGTTGTTCCCGAGCACGATCAGCGCTCCCGTGCGGCCCTGCAGGATGCGGTCGACGCCGGCCCGCAGCGGCGTCCCGGGCGCGAGCAGCTTCAGGTAGCGGCGCACCGTTGGCTTCGACACCGGCCCCTCCTTCTCGGTCCCCGTCAGTCTAGGGTCAGCGCCCCCTTCGCCACTCCTTAGGAGTCGGGTTTTCGGTCAGTTCTGACCGAAGATCCAGCTCTGAAGGTGCGTCTGCGGCGGACGGTCGCCCTTCTCCGCGAGCGAACGGCGACCCGCGACGTTTGACCCTCACGCGACGTGAGGCTTTAGCCTCGGTGGCATGACCGATGTCCAGACCCTGATCCTGTCCCTCGACGCCGCCGACGGCACCGACCGTCGGCAGGCGGCCCTCGCGCTTGGCGCCGTTCGCGACGACGCCGTGGTCGGGGCGCTGCTCGACCGGCTGCGCGTCGAGCCAGACTCCCGCGTCCGCGAGGACCTGACTTGGGCCGTCGTGCAGCATGCCGAGCCCGCGCACCCGCGGCTCGTCGCGATGCTGGCCGACGACGACCCCGCGCAGCGCCGCACCGCCGCGCACGTGCTCAGCAAGGTCGCCTCGGCCGACGACTTCGATGCCGTCGCGCCGCTGGTCGCCGACGCCGACCCGGACGTGGCCATCAAGGCCTACCGCGCCGCCGCGAACACCGGGGGCGAGCGGGCCGTCGGCGTGCTCGTCGCCCGGCTCGGCGACGGGGACCTCCTGCAGCGCGACTCGCTCACCACCGCGCTGGCCACCGTCGGGGAGCCGGCGGTGCCCGCCCTCGTCGCCGCCTTGTCCAGCGACGACGCGGTGGTGCGCGAGCACGCCGCGGAGACGCTGGGTCACCTGGGCGGCCCCGAGGCCGACGCCGCCGCGCCCGCGTTGGAGGCGCTGACGTCGGACGCGGTTCCTGCCGTTCGCCTGGCCGCCGTCGCGGCCCTCGGCCAGCTGGCGTTCGCCGCGGACGAGCCGCTGCGCCGCATCGCCGACGGCGACGACCCGCTGCTCGCTCAGCTGGCGTCGCGCTTTTCCGAGGACCGCGAGGTCGCCTGACGGCAAACCCGGGTGTGGCCGCTTAGGTGGTAGATGTTTGTTGGTAGACCAACGAACATCTACCACCTAAGCCCGGTTGTCGAGGAGGCGGCGGGCGAGGAGGCGCTCGCGGTGGTCCTCCGCGTGCACGGCTGTTCGGAGGGCGGCGCTCACACCCTCGCCGGGAATGTGGCCCAGCGCGGCGAGCGCCGCGAACCGCACCCGATGCTCGGGGTCGACCAGCGCGCCGGACAGCGCCGAGACCCGGGCGGAGTCCACCTCCGGGGAGGAGGCGACGAAGCCGAGGGCGTCGGCCGCGACCTCGCGGGCGTCTACCGATCCCGACACGAGCGTGGCGGCGAGCGCAGGCACCGCGCCCGGCGTGCGGGCCAGCGCGGCCGCCGCCTCGTCGCGGACCCGCTGTCGGGAGTCCTCGAGCGCGGCGGCCAGGGCCTCGATGCCGAGCGGCGAGCCGACCTGGCCGAGGCTGAAGGCCGCCTTGGCGGCGACGCGCTCGTCGGCGTCCGAGAGCAGCCCCGCGAGCACGGGAACGGCCTCGGCGTCACGGACCTTGCCGAGGACGTGGGCAAGGGCATGGCGCGCGAGCGCGTCCCCGGCCAGCAGCCGTGGGGTGAGCTCGGCGAGGGTGTCGCTGCGGTGCGCGACCGCCCAGGCGGCGCCCTCGCGCACGCCCGGGTCCGGGTCGAGCAGCAGCGCCACCATGTCGTCGGACGTCAGCCGGGCCGGGCTGCCGATCGCGGCGGCGAACCGCACATCGGCGTCGACGTGCCGCAGCCGCTCCGCCAGCGCGATGGACTCCAGGACGTCGTCCCAGCCGGCCTGGGCCGCGGTCCCGCCCGCCGCCGGGTCGTCCTCGCCGTCGCGCGCGGGGTGACCGCCGACGGCGCCGGGTGAGGCCTCGGCCGCGCGCTGCAGCCGGCGCAGGCGGGCGAGCAGCTCCTGCTCCTCGGCGATCCGGCGCTCGACCACCTCGGCGTGGCGCGCGAGCAGCTCCCCGGGGTCGGCGCCCTCGCCGTTCAGCGCCTCGGCGATCTCCGTGAGCGACAGGCCCAGCGACTTCAGGTGCTGGACGGCGAGCAGGCGCTCGACGTCGGCGCGGGAGTAGAGGCGGTAGTCGGCGCCGGAGCGCCCGCTGGGGACCAGCAGGCCGATCTCGTCGTAGTGCCGCAGCGCGCGCTGGGTGAGGCCCGTCCTCCGGGCCAGTTCGCCGATCCGCAGCCACTCCACTAGAGCGCCCTGAGGCCGCGAGGAGCGGGAGGCGGTGGGCCTTGGGGCTCCACCAGGTTCAGCACCGCGAGGGCGTCGTGCAGCGTGCCCACCTCCACGACCTTGAGGTCGCCCAGCCGCGGCACCCTCACCGTGACGTCGCGCGAGCCCTCCGGGACGATCGCCAGCTGGAACCCGAGCCGGGCGGCCTCCGCGAGCCGGCGCTCGACGCCGGGAACACGCCGCAGCTCGCCCGCCAAGCCCACCTCGCCCAGCGCGACGACGCGGCGCGGGTCCGCCCAGTCGCGCGCGGCGGAGACCACCGCGACGGCCGTGGCCAGGTCGACAGACGGGTCCGTCACGCGCGCCCCGCCCACCGTCGACACGTAGACGTCCTTGTCGGAGAGCTTCTCGCCCGACTTTCGCTCCAGCACGGCCAACACCATCGCGATCCGCGACCCGTCGAGCCCGTGGGTGGTCCGCCGCGGCGCCGGCGCGGGGCCGGGACCCACCAGCGCCTGCACCTCGGCCAGCAGCGGCCGCCGACCCTCCAGCGTCACCGTGACGCACGTCCCGGGCGTCGGGAAGCGGTGCACGGAGGTGAACAGCCCGGAGGGGTCCGGCACCTCGACGATGCCGCGCTCGTTCATCTCGAAGCAGCCCACCTCGTCCGCCGGGCCGAACCGGTTCTTCGTGGCCCGCACCATCCGGAAGCCGGAGTGCCGGTCGCCCTCGAACGAGAGCACCACGTCGACCATGTGCTCCATGGTCCGCGGGCCCGCGATCGAGCCGTCCTTCGTGACGTGGCCGACGATCACCGCGGCCATTCCCTCGCGCTTCGCCACGCGCGCGATCGCCCCGGTGACCTCGCGGACCTGGTTGGGGCCGCCGGGCGCCCCCTCGGAGTCCGACGCGATGGTCTGCACCGAGTCCAGCACCAGCAGCGTCGGCTTGACCTCCTCGATGTGGCCGAGCACCGTGCCGAGGTCGTTCTCGGAGGCCAGGTACAGCGTCTCGGCCAGCGCCCCGGTGCGCTCGGCGCGCAGCCGGACCTGCGACGCGGACTCCTCGCCCGAGACGTACAGCGTCCGCTCGCCTGAGCGCGCCCACTTGGCGGCCACGTCCAGCAGCAGCGTCGACTTGCCGACCCCCGGTTCTCCGGCCAGCAGCACGACGGCGCCCGGCACCACGCCGTCGCCCAGCACCCGGTCGAGCTCCGCGATGGAGGTCTTCCGCCGTCGGGCCTTGTCGGTGGGCACGTCCCCGATGGGAACGGCCTTGTCGAGCGGGACCGACGACGACACCGCCCGCGCCGGGGCCCCGCCCCGCTCCGCGACGGTGCCCCAGGCCTGGCACTCGCCGCAGCGGCCGACCCAGCGCGTGCTCGTCCACCCGCACTCCGTGCAGGCGTAGGTGTCTTGTTTCTTCGCCACGACCCCGACCCTATGGGGTCGCGCCGACAAAACCGTCAGTTCCAGGTGCCGACGGTGCCGTCGGCGAAGAACTGCGCGATCAACTCGTACAGGCGCTCGATGTCGCGCGGGACCAGCGCCTCGAAGAACGCGAACGCGTGAATCATGCCCTCGGCCACCACCAGCTCCGCGCGGGCTCCCGCGGCGCGCATCCGGGCCACGTACTCCTCGGCCTCGGAGAGCAGCGGGTCGTACTCGGCGGGGATGACGAGGGTCTCCGGCATGTCCGCGGAGAACGGCCCCGTCACGGGGGACGCCGCGGCCCGGTCGTCGCCGTCGGAGAAGTAGTGGTCGAAGTACCAGGCGACCCGCGCGGCCTCCAGGAAGTAGCCCTGGCCGAACGCGGCGAAGCTGGCCCCGCCCATGGCGTAGTCGAGGCTGGGGTAGATGAGCGCCTGGCGCGCGATGGGGGACTCCCACTCGCCGGCGGCCGCGCGCATCGCGATCGACGCCAGCTTCGCCGCGCCGCCGGAGTCGGCGACGGCGTTGACCCGGCCGGTCGTCGCGACGCCGACGAGCACGTCGTCCAGGCGGCGCAGCACCTGGTAGGCGTCCGTGAGGCCGAGCGGGAACCGGGCCTCGGGCGAGCGCCGATAGTCCACCGACACCGTCACCATGCCCGTGGCCGCGGCGACGCGGCGGGCGGAGTAGTCGTAGACGTCGAGGTCGCCGGCCATGTGGCCGCCGCCGTGCACGAAGAACACGACGTCGCGGGGCTCGCCGGGCGCGGGGACGTAGACGCGCACCGGCACCCGCACCGTCTCGCCGCCATCGTCGTATTCGACGGCGGAGTCGAACACCTGCGCCACCTCGACGGCGGGCAGCGCGTACTGGTTCAGCCCGGCCAGCGCGGCCCGGGCCGACTCGGGGGTCGACTCGACGCCGGCCGCGCGGGCGGCGGCGATGAGCGGGTTCAGCTCGGCGAGATAGGCCTCGAACGCCGGATGCAGGCTCACGCGTCGACCTCCTCGGCGGCCTCGGCGGCGGCCGCCGCCTTGAGCGTCGGCCCGAGGTGGCGGGCGAGCAGGAACGTGCCGATCAGGAAGCCCGCCTCGATGACGACGATGTAGATCAGCGGGGCGTTCGACACGGGCACGCCGCCGGACAGGCCGCCGGTGGCGTCCGCGATCCACGCGAACACCTGGATGATGATGACGGAACCCGCGTAGCTGACCGCCCAGAAGATGGAGAACGTGACCGAGATCTCGCGCGCGGTCACGCCCGGGCGCAGGAACGCGAGCTGGACGAAGAAGGGCATCGGGAAGAAGATCGCGAGGCCGAGGATGACGCCGACCAGCGTCGCGAACCGCGACTCGGAGAGCGCCAGCACCGCGGCGGCGCTGACCAGCTGCGCCGCGGCCGCGATCACGACGACCTTGGGCTTGAGCACGTTCGGCGTCCTCGCGGCGATCACCGTGCCGGTCAGCGCGCCGATCACGCCGGCGTAGACGACCCACCGGATGGTCGCGGGGTCCATGAAGGTGAACGCGACGATGTAGTAGGACAGCAGGCCCGTGTAGGAGAGCGCGAAGACCCAGTTGAACCAGTCCTTGAAGCCGTCGCGCATGGTGAACGACGAGTCGACCTTCGCGGCGGACGGGGCCTCCTTCGGCAGCGCGCGGGAGACGAACAGCCAGCCCGCGAGCACCAGCGCGGACAGCACCGCGGCGACGACGACCGCCGTCGTCGGGCTGGCCACCATCTGCACAGCGAACGTCAGGGCGACGGCCAGGCCGGTGTTGAACGCCACGGAGTTGACGCCGTTGACGACCTGGAGCTCGCGCCCCTCGAACACCTTGGCCACGATCGCCGACATGAACACCACGGCGAGCGCGCCGCCCAGGCCGAGCACGAACCGGATGACGAACACGACGGGGAAGACGTCGGTCAGCGCCGCGAGCCCGCCGAAGATGATGAGGCAGGAGCTCAGCGTCAGCGCCGCGCGCGGGCCGAGCTTCAGCAGCACGTTCGCCGCCACCAGGGAGCCGACGACCTGGGCGATGGTGATCGCGTTGGTCATCAGCGCGGTGCGCGAGGCGCTGAAGCCGAGGCTGGCGACGTAGAAGTCGCCGGCGCGCCAGCCGAACGCGAACAGCATGTACGAGAGGAACAGCGTGGCGGCCAGTGCGTAGCGCATGCCGGCCGGGAGGGGCTGGACTCCGCTGGGGGACGCGGACATGGGAAGAGGTCTCCTTCGCGGCGCGGTGCGACGCCGGCCCGGGGTGGAGTCCGCCGGCACCCGCCGAGCGTATCTTGGCACCACCGCCGCGCGACCCGCCACTTTCGCGCAGGGCGCTCCCTTGAACTAGGGGTGTGCCCCATGTCCGGGACACACCGCTGGGGGCTACCGGACGGTGAGCACCGCCGCCGCCGCGCCGCGGAGCGCCTCCGGGATCGGCACCTCGGCGCCGTCTGCCGTGGCGTCGCCCGCGCCGATCCACCGGCAGGCGCGGCCGCGGAGCTCCTCGGGGAGCCGCACGGCGCCGACGGCGGGGTCGAGCGCGTGCGCGTGCACGGCGCCTCCGGTGGTCGTGTAGGCCACGGGCGAGGCCAGGGCCGGCGCGCCCGGATCGCCGGCCCGGACCCACGGCCGCGTGCCGTAGACGGCCTCGCCGTTGACGCGGAGCCAGGCCCCCAGCTCGCGCATGGCCGCGAGCTGGAGCTCGGGGATGCTCCCGTCCGCCCGCGGGCCCACGTTGATCAGCAGGTTGCCGTTCTTGCTCACGACGTCCACGAGCAGCCGGATCAGCCCGGCGCCCGACAGGCAGTGGCGGGCGTCCTCGTCCTGGTTGTAGCCGAACGAGAACCCGAGGCCGCGCGTGGCCTCGAACACCTCGTCCTGAACGCCGTCGATCTCCATGTACTCGCGCGTCAGGAAGCCGTGGAACGGCACGCCCCAGCGGTCGTTGACGACGCCGTCGGGGACCGCGTCGACATAGCCCCGCAGCAGCGCGGCCAGGGCGTAGTCGTCGTGGCCCTTGCCCCCGTCGGGCCACTCGATGTCGTTCCACAGCACGTCGGGCGAGAACCGCTCGACGAGCTCGCGCAGCTGCGCGGCGGCGTACCGCGAGAACGGCTCGTCGTTGCGGCGGAACCGGAAGAGGTCGGTGTCGGACTCGATGGGAGGGAAGTCGGAGACGTGCCAGTCGAGCGCGCCGGAGTAGTAGACCCCGAACCTGGCCCCGGCCGCGCGGGTGGCGTCGTGCAGCTCCCGGACCAGGTCGCGACGGGGGCCGCGGCGCGCGGCGTTGAACCCCGTCGTGGCCGTGTCCCACAGGCAGAAGCCCTCGTGATGCTTCGTCGTGGGGATGACGTAGCGCGCCCCCGCGCCGACCAGCTCGGCCACGAACCCGTCGGCGTCGAACGACTCGGCCCGCCACAGGTCGGCGAGGTCCTCGTACGAGGCGCCGACGCCGAACAGGCGCTGGTGCCGCTCCCACGTGGGGGATCCGGCGATGCGGACGGTGTTGCCGTACCACTCCGCGTACTGGTGGTGCGCGTAGGCGTCCTCGGTGGGCACCCCGCCGGGGCCGTGCGCCGTCGCCCATGCGGGCACCGAGTACAGGCCCCAATGGATGAAGAAGCCCAGCTTCGCGTCGCGGTACCAGTCCGGGATGCGGCGCGGCGGGTAGACGGGGGCGGCGGCGCCGAAGTCGGGGCCGGTGCGGGTCTCGAAGCGCAGCATGTCAGTTCTCCTCCCCGCGGCGCGTGACGACGGGCGTCAGGTCGGGGTCGGTGTTGCTCTGGTCGAAGGGATACACGCCCGGGGCGAGGCGGTGGTGGCCGAGCCTCAGCAGGTCCTGGTCGACGCCGCCCGGGGTGAGCGCGAGCGTCCAGTTGGCGGCGCCGTCCGCCAGGTCGTACAGCTCCGGCTCCAGGTAGCCGATCTTGACGATCACGACGTCCGCCTCCGTGGGCTCGAGGCCGAGCATGCGGAAGTCGTCGAGCTCGTGGAAGGGCTTGCGGCGCTCGGTCACGACGGCGTGCACCCCTCCGGCGCGGACGACCACCTGGGTTCCCGCCGTCGCGTCGCCTTCCGTGACGGAGAACACCGCTCCGGTGATGGTCACCGGGCCGCGCGGGCCGGGGTCGACGCGCCCGCCGACGTCGAGCGTGACCTCTGCTCCGACGCCCGCCTCGACGGCCCGGGCCACGGCGGCGGCGTCGAAGATCGAGGCGTGGATCACGGTGAGGGACGGGTCGCGCAGGTCCTCGCGGGCCAGCAGCTCGCCGAGCGTCCACGAGACGTCGCCCGCGCCGCCAGCGGTGGGGTTGTCGCCGGAGTCGGAGATGACGGAGGGGTGCTTCGCGCCCGGCGCAAGGGCCAGGTCGAGCGCCTCGTGGAGGGTCGCCGTCGGCCCGACGAACCGGAAGTCGGCGCGCGCGTCCCAGTAGCGGCGGGCCAGGTCCTCGGCCTCGCGGGCGATGACCTCCCGGTCGTCGCCGGTGACGACGACAGCGGCCTGGCAGCGCGGCTCGTCGGCCCACGCGTAGCCGACCCACACCGCGGCGTCCACGACGCCGTCGAGGTCCGCCACGTCCGCGACGCGGTCGTAGATGCCCTTCGCGGGTTCGAGCCGCGTGCTGGTCTTCTCGCCGGGAAGCAGGACGGGGACCTGGCGCCACGCCTTCCACGGCCGACGCCGCAGCGGGTCCGCGCCGACGGGGCCGCGCAGCCGCGTCAGCAGCGTGTGCACCGCGCGCTCCTTGGTGTTCATCCAGTCCTCGTGTGGCGCCATGCGGTAGCAGGTGATGAGGTCGACGGCGTCGAGGAGCTCGCGCGACACGTTGCCGTGAAGGTCCATCGACGCGCCGACCAGGGCGTCCGGCCCGATCGCGGCACGCACCGCGGCGGCGAGGTCGCCCTCGGCGTCGTCCATGCCCACGACGCTCATCGCGCCGTGGATGTCCAGGAAGAGGGCGTCGAAGGGGCCGTTCGCGGCGAGACCGGCGAGGATCGCGTCCTTCATGCGCAGGTAGGTGGCCATCGGCACCGCGCCGCCCGGGAGCGAACGCCCGTGAGTGAGCGGCACCCACTCGGCGGCCTCGCGCAGGTCCCGCCCCTCGTCGAGGAACGGGTAGTAGGCGAGCAGGGCGGCGCCCGTGCGGACGGTGAACGCCGCGTCGTCGGAGGTGTGCGGCGAGAACGTGCTCGACTCGATGGAGATCCCCGCGATGCCGACGCGCGGGCGGGCCAACCCGCCGGGGGAGAGCGGGCCCAGCGGCCCCATCCAGATCTCGTGGGCAGACGGCCTGGTCACTGACGTTCCTTCTCGGTTGGTGTGGTCGGGTTCATTGGTTTCGACACCGGGTACGCGTTCGGCCGGCTGCGCTGGAAGGGCCGCGACGCCGCACCTGGCCGCGCGGTTCGGGGTGCCGGTCGCCGTCGACAACGACGCCAACCTGGCGGCGCTCGGCGAGCACAGGCTCCGCTTCGGCGACGCGCACCACTCCATCACGGTCAAGGCCGGCACGTCGATCGGCTCGGGCATCATCGTCGACGGGCGGCTGCACCGCGGCGCCACCTCCGCGGCCGGCGACATCACGCACACGCGCATCGACATCGACGCGGGCGTCGCCTGCGCGTGCGGCAACGTCGACTGCCTGGAGACGGTGGCTAGCGGCGCGGGCATGGTGCGGCTGCTCCGGGCGGCGGGCTACGACGTCGACACCACCGCCGAGGTGCTGAAGCTGGCGCTCGACGCCGACCCCACGGCCAGTCACCTCGTCCGGCAGGCGGGGACCCACCTCGGACAGGTCCTGTCCGGGGTCGTCAACTTCTTCAACCCCCACGCCCTGTTCCTGACGGGTTCGTTGAGCTCGTCGGAGCCGTTCATCGCGGCGGTCCGCAGCCGGGTCTACGCCAGCTGCCACCCGTTGGTGACGCAGACCCTGACCATCGAGGCCGCCCAGACCGGCGCGGACGCCATCCTCTTCGGGGCGGCCCGGCTGGTCCTGGACAGGCTGAACCTGATCGCCGTGTGACAAGGGTCTATTGGTTTCGACACGGACCCGGCGCTCCGCGCGGGGGCCCGGCTCAACCAGCGTTCAGGGTCAGCTCGATCACGGGGAGGAGCACGTCCGGGCGTCGGACGGGGAGGTGGACGGTCAGGGTGCCGGGCGCCTCGCCCGCGGGGGTGAGGACGTCGGCCTGTCGATCGGGGTCCGAGACGCTCGTCCGCAGCCACGAGCCGTCGTTTAAGAGCCGCGCGTAGGTCACCTCTTCCGCGAGGCCGGGGAGGTGGACGTAGCCCAACGGCCAGGAATGCAGCGCCAGGTAGAGGCGGTTCCCACGCATCGTGTAGACGCCCTCGCGCGGGGGAGCGAACGGCGCGTGGCCGGCACCGACGACGGCGCCGCGGTGGAGCTCCATCCAGGCGCCGATCTCGGCGAGGGTCGCGGCGTCGTGCGGCGCGATCGCGCCGCGGCCGTCGGGGCCGACGTTCAGCAGCATGTTGCCGCCCATCGAGACCGAGTCGACCAGCATCTGCACCAGCAGTCCCGCGGGCTTGTGGTCCACGTTGTCGCGGTAATACCCCCAGGAGCCGTTCATCGTCTGGCACGCCTCCCAGGCCTGAGGAACGCCGTCGAAGGTCAGGGGAGAGGTGGGCTGGTATTGCTCCGGGGTGACGAAGTCGCCGGGGATGCCGAGGCGGTCGTTGACGAGCACGCCCGGCTGCAGCTCGCGGCAGAGCGCGAGCAGGCCCGCCGAGTCCCAGTCGTCGGCCGACTTCCCCGCCCAGCCCTCCTTGGTCTCCGGGTAGGTGTAGTCGAAGAAGAGGTAGTCGATCCGCCCGTAGGCGGTCAGCAGCTCGCGGACCTGGCCGTGCAGGAAGGAGCGGTAGCGGGCCATGTCGCGGCCCTGGTTCAGGGCGTGGGCCGCCTCGTCGTCGCGGCGCGGGTGCACCCAGTCGACGGTGAAGTCCGGGTGATGCCAGTCGATCAGCGAGTGGTACAGCCCGACGCGCAGCCCCTCGGCCCGGACGGCGTCGACGAACTCGCGCACCAGGTCGCGCCCGCACGCGCGCGGCGCCGAGAAGTCCGACAGTGCGGTGTCCCAGAGCGCGAAGCCCTCGTGGTGCTTCGTCGTCAGGACCACATAGCCGGCCCCGGCCAGCCGGGCGGCGCGGGCGATGGATCGGGCATCGAAGCGGTCGGGCTCGAAGTGGTCGAAGTAGACGCGGTACTCGTCGTCGGTCAGCCGCTCGTAGGTCTGCACCCACTCGTGACGCGCGGCGCCGCTGTAGAGGCCGAAGTGGACGAACAGCCCGAGGCGGGCCTCGGCGAACCAGCCGGACACGTCAGATGGTGACGATGCCCTTGGCGGGGGAGTCGAACGTCACGCTGCTGATGCCCGGGGTGCCCCGGGGGGCCACCAGGTCGAGCTTGATGCCGTCGAGTTCGTCGCCGATGGGCAGGTCCAGCCACTCGGACAGGCGCTCGGCCGAGCCCGAGATCTGCAGCTCGGTCAGCGAGACCTCGGCGGGCAGGGCCGCGGGGCGCAGCGAGTCGTCGCTCTTCCACTCGAGGAAGTAGGGCAGCTGCGGGTCGGCGATCAGGCCGCGGATGCCGATCTGCACCCACTCGAGGCGACGCCCGTCGGGGAACTGGCGCGAGCCGGGGACCGACGAGCGCTCGAGGCGGGCCTCGTAGGTCGCGATGTTCGGGACGCTGACCACCCAACCGAGCCAGCCGCCGCCCATGTTGGAGCGGGCGCGCACGGCCTGGCCGAACGCGGCCTTCTCGGCGGCGGGATGGTCGAGGACCTCGACGACCTCGATGTAGCGGGCGTCCGTCAGCGGGATGATGTGGTTGCGCGTGCCGAACCGGGGGTGGAAACCACCGTCCTTGTAGTCGGTGCCGAGTGCGGCAGCGAGCCGGGCAGCCTCAGCCTTGAGTCCGTCCGGCCCGGTCGCGAAGATCAGATGGTCGACGTGCATGGCCATATTCTCGCCCCCCGGTTGCCCGTTCGACTAATTGGGGCGCGCTGGTGCCGTCTGGCTAGGGCTGCTATGCGGGCGGCGAGAAGAGGGGGCGCGCACGGCCGCCGCGTGCTCCGCGGAAGGTAGGGTGGGGCCGTGCCCACGCCGCAAGTCCTGCTGTCGACGTCTTCCGTTTACCCGGAGGCATCCACCAGCGCGTTCGAGCTGAGCGCGTCGCTCGGCTTCGACGGCATCGAGTTGATGATCGGCGTCGACTCCCTGAGCATCGACATCGACGCCGTCGCCAAGCTCGCCGACTACCACGGGGTCCGCGTGCAGTCCGTGCACGCCCCGACGCTGCTCGTCACCCAAGGCACCTGGGGCAGCGACCCCTGGGACAAGCTGCGCCGCTCCGGCGAGGCCGCGCTGCGGCTGGGCGGTGACGCCGTCGTCGTCCACCCGCCTTTCCGTTGGCAGCGCGAGTACGGCGCCGGCTTCGTCGAGGGTATCCGCCGCCTGAACGCCGAGATGGACGTCAAGTTCTGCGTGGAGAACATGTTCCCGTGGCGCACGCCGGCAGGCAGCTTCCAGGCGTACCTTCCGGGCTGGGATCCCACGCCCTTCGACTACGAGCACCTCACCCTCGACCTGTCGCACGCCTCGACGTCGCGGCGCCAGTCCATGGACTTCGTGCACGCGTGGGGCGAACGCCTCGCGCACATCCACCTGACCGACGGCACCGGCTCGTTGAAGGACGAGCATCTGATGCCGGGCGAGGGCGACCAGGCGGCGTGGGAGGTGATGGGCGAGGTTGCCCGCGCCGGGTTCGAGGGGCACGTGGTGCTGGAGGTCTCCACCCGTCGGGCCACGTCGCGGCACGAGCGCGAGGTACTCCTGGGCGAGGCGCTGCGGAACACGCGGCGGGCGCTCGCCGTCGGGGCGTCGAGGGACTGACGTGGGCCGATTGCACAAGGAGCTCCGGCGGCTCATCGGCTCCCCGCGCGTCCGTTCTGCCGCGTTGGCATCCGGGGTCGCGGAGGAGTTCGCCAACGGATACGTCGCGGGGACCGGCATCGACGCCCTCCTCCCCGTCGTCGACAAGCTCGGCGGCCAAGGGCTGAGCCTCGCCCTGACCTACCTGCCAGATCCCGACGACGAGGCCGAGGCGGTTGACCGGCTCGCCGAGTCGCTCGGTCGCCTGGGCGACGCGGCCGCCGGCATCGAACTCTCCGTCAAGCCGTCGCAGCTGCGCCTCGCCGCCGACCCGGCCGGCGCCCGCGCGCGCCTTGCCGGCCTCTGCGAGGAGGCGGGCCGGGCCGGCGCCGTCGTCACGCTCGAGATGCAGGGCGCCAGCTGCTTCGACGACACCGTCGGCCTGTGGCGCGCCGTCCGCGCCGACCACCCCGACCTCGGCCTCACCCTGCCGGCCGACGTCTTCGCGTCGGAGCGCGTCGTCGGCCCGCTCGCCGACGACGGCGCTCGCCTGCGCCTGTGCATCGGCGCCTACCCCGCGCCCCGGACGCTCGGCTACCGCCGGGAGCAGGACAAGGCGAAGGCGCTGGTGCGGTGCCTCCGCTCGGCGATGGAGCGCGGCGGCTACGCGATGGTCGCCTCGCACGACCCGACGATCATCTCGATCGCGCAGGAGCTCGCCCGCCGAAACGACATCGAGCCGGACGGCTACGAGCACCAGATGTTCTACGGCGTGCGCCCCCTGGAGCAGCGGAGGCTCGTCGACATCGGCCATCGCTGCCGCACCTATGTGCCGTTCGGCCCCGCCTGGTACGAGTACCTGACCGCCCAGATCTCCGCCCGCCCGCGCGCCGCCTACAACTACCTGCGCGCCCTGGGGGACAAGCGGTGACGGCCGAGACGACGGCGCCGCCGCGCCGCGTGCTGTACCTGGAGATGTTCCTGGTGCTGATGGTGTCGTTGGGTGAGTCCGCGGTCTACGCCACGCTGTCGATCGTCGAGAAGCTCACCCGCAACGTGCCGCTCGGCCAGCAGACGACGTCGATGAACAACTCGGCGGTGCCGGACCGGCCGTGGCTCGACCTCGCTTACCAGGTGGCCTACATCGTCCTTCCCCTGGCGCCGGTGGCGCTGTGCCTCTACCTGCTGGCCGTGCACCTGCGCCCCGCGGAGGGTCCGTTCCGGGCGATGGGCTTCGACCTGACCCGCCCGTGGCGTGACCTGGGTTGGGGGTCGGCGATCTTCGCAGGCATCGGCGTCGCGGGCCTTGCGTTCTACCTGGGTGCCGTCGCGCTTGGGCTCAACACGCAGGTCAGCCCCGCCAACCTGAGCGCCAACTGGTGGACGGTACCCGTGCTCGTCCTGCTGGCGATCAAGAACGCCGTCCTCGAGGAGGTGCTCATGGTGGGCTTCCTCTTCACTCGCTGGGCGCAGACGGGCCGGGCGATGTGGATCATCGTCGTCATCTCCGCCGTCGTCCGGGGCATGTATCACCTGTACCAGGGCTGGGGCGGCTTCGCGGGCAACCTGCTGATGGGCTTGATCTTCGGTTGGCTGTTCCTGACGGTGCTGAGGCGCAGGGTGATGCCGCTGGTGGTGACCCACGCGTGGCTGGACATCTTCTCGTTCCTCGGCGCCCCGCTCCTGCCCTGGCTGATGTCCCTGATCGGCCGCTGAGCACCCTCTCCTCGCTACTTCACACTCTAGAGTGTTATTTTCGCACTCTAGAGTGTGAAATTGGGCGTTCGGCTCGTCGATTTTCGCACTCTGGCTGCTCGACCTGGTGCATCTGGACGGCCCCGTGCCCGACTTGCTTGACGGAAGCATGGACTGGCTGCGCCGGAACCTGCGCTCCGGGGTCCGGGTCGCGCCGGACGGGAGCAACTTCGATCATCAGGAGTTTCCGCTGGGCGCACTCTGCGAGCTCGTTGCCAATGCGCTGGTTCATCGAGACCTCGGCCCGCATACTCAGTCCAAGCGGGTGGAGATCCGGCTGCGCCCGGATCGACTCGTCATCTCGAGCCCAGGTGGACTGTGGGGCGTCAGCCGACAGCAGCTAGGGAAGCCGGGCGGGAAGTCTGCCGTCAACGAGCACCTCTACGACATGTGCACACTCCTGACCACCAGCCGAGGAGCGCGAGTGATTGAGGGCGAGGGAGGCGGCATCGGGGAGG
>DAONOU010000015.1:0-19806 GCA_035409265.1 Arachnia sp.
CCATAGCGTGGTGTCCGGTCTGCAGGATCTGATCGACGCGGAAGTGACCGTGAAGATCGGCGTCGCTCCGGCTGCTCACCGACGCGCACCACGCCTACGCCTAACCCGGTGACGCCGACCGGACCGGCGGTGGCTCGAACAGGCGACGGCGGCGGCCCGGGTGGGACCGCCGCCGTCGGTTGTTCGAAAGGGTCAGCGCTGGGCCTTGACGAAGCCGGCCTCGGCGGCGGCCTCCTCCGAGTTGAACCAGACCTCGGCGATGGTGCGCTCGTACCCGCCGGTGCCAGGGACGTGGTACTTCTTCGAGCGCTCGTTGCCCTTGATGGTGTAGCCCTCCGGGGGCGTGGTGCCCACGAAGGCGCCCTCGCCGTAGCCGGCGTGGCGGGCCGCGTCCTCACCCGTGACGAACTCGACGTCGGGGGCGGGGCCGCCCTCCGAGGTCATGTCGTCCTGCTCCTGGATCTCCTCCTCGGAGACGACCTCGACGTGGTCCTCCTTGGCCTCGGCCTCCATGTCGGCGGCGAACTTCGCGGCGTTGGAGAAGGTGTCGTTGTTGTTCACATAGGCCTTCGACGGCTCGTGCGCCGTCCAGCCGTCGTCCTTCGGTGAGAGGAAGTGGCGCACGGCTGCCACGGCACCGGCGACCGCCGCGCCGATGGCCAGGAACTTCACGACCGACTTCCACTTGCTCTTCTTCTTCTCGGGCTGCAACGGCTCCAGGTCGCCGGCGAGCGCCTGCACGGCGGCGGTGCCGCGCTGCGTGGCCTCGACGACGAGCGGGTGCTCCGCGGCCTGGTGCAGCACGTCCTGCAGCTTCGGCAGCAGATCGTCGGCGACCTTCTCGCGGGCGGCCTCGACGGCGGGCGCGACCTTCTCCAGCGCCTCCTTGATATGCGGCTCGAGGTCGTCGAGGCGCTTCGACGCGAAGTCGGCGGTGCGGACCTTCGCGTCGTGCAGCGCCGGACCGGCCTGCCTCTGTGCCTCGGTCAGCAGCTGCTGAGCGAGTTCCAGACCGTCCTTGAGCGCGGCGGATGAGTACTCGGCGGCGGCGGAGGCGGTCTCCACGGCGGCCTTCTTCAGCTCTTGTGACTTGTTCACAAGTTCCTCCAATGGTTGTGGCTCGTGATCGAGCACCCACAACGCTACCGGGGTGTGGGCAATCCACAAGAGGGAACCTCAGATTGGCCCTCACCCTGGCCCTGGGGCCACACTTGGCTGCGAGTCAGATCCCGAAAGGACACCCAGTGAGCACCATCACCCTGCACACCAACCGCGGCGACGTCGTCGTCGACCTGTTCCAGGACCACGCCCCCAAGACGGTCGAGAACTTCGTCGGCCTCGCCGGCGGCACCAAGGAGTACGTCGATCCCGAGACGGGCCAGCCCGCCACCGGCAACTACTACGACGGCCTCACCTTCCACCGCGTGATCGACGGCTTCATGATCCAGGGCGGCTGCCCCACCGGCAACGGCACCGGCGGCCCCGGCTACGAGTTCGCCGACGAGTTCCACCCCGAGCTCAGCTTCAACCGGCCCTACCTCCTCGCGATGGCCAACCGCGGCGCCGGCACCAACGGCTCGCAGTTCTTCATCACGGTCGTGCCCACGCCGCACCTGAACCGCCGCCACACCATCTTCGGCGAGGTCACCGACCCGGCCAGCCAGGCCGTCGTCGACGCCATCGCCACCACCCGCACCGGCTACGGCGACCGCCCGGTCGAGCCCGTCGTGATCGAGTCCGTCACCCTCGGCTGAGGGCCCTAGCGAAGTCTTCCCTAGCAGCTCCTCGGGGAGCGCGGCCTCGGGAACGCCGGCGTGCAGGGGCCAGGCCCACTCGCCGTCGGTCTCGATGAGCCGCACCCCGGGCAGCTCGAGCCAGGCCGCGATCCGCTCGGCCTCCTCGACGCTTCCCGCGGGCAACCCGTCCGGCGGGGGCAGCACCGTCTCGGCCGCTGCCTCCGCCTCCTCCGCCGCCACCCTGGCCCTCGCCGACGGCGCGGAGGCCGCCGCCGCGAGCCGGCCGTAGCGGATCACGTGGATGTCCCACCCTCGCGACGACGGCAGCGCCGCCACCAGCTGCCGCGTCGTCGCCAGCGACCGCAGGCGATGGAACCGCAGCGACGCCCGGTGGTAGTCCGTGAGGCGCCCCGCCACCTCTCCCGCCTCCTCGTAACGCTGCTGCGCCATCAGGTTCCTGAGCCGGTCCCGAGCGCTGCCCAGCACGGGGCGCACGTCGCCCAGCCAGCTTGCCCGCAGCGCATCCACCGCGTCCTGGTAGCTCTCCGCCCCCACCCCCAGCTCGCACGGCGCCAGGCACCGCCCCATCTCGCCCAGCGCGCACGACGACGTCGCCTTCCTGGCGCTCAGCCGGGAGGTGCAGCGCCGGACCCGGAAGGCGTCGTAGAGCGCGAGCGCGGCCTGGTCCGCCGCCTCGCGCGTGCGGAACGGCCCGAAGGCCGGCCCCTCTCCGGGCCGTCGGACGATGGACAGCCGCGGGAACGCCTCCCGCGTGAGCCGCAGCCAGACGAGGCCACGCTGGTTCTTGGAGCGTCGGTTGTAGCGCGGCGACAGCGACTCGATCATCCGCAGCTCCCGGACCTCCGCCTCCAGGTCCGTGGCGCACACGATGTGGTCGACCCCGGTGGCCACCCGCACCATCTCGTGGATGCGGCCGCGTTTCTCCGCGGCGGAGAAGTAGGAGCGGAGCCGCCGGCGCAGGTTGTTGGACTTGCCCACGTACAGCACCTCGCGGCGCGGCGTGCCGTCCGCGTCGACGCCGTCTGCGTAGAACGAGTAGACGCCCGCCGCCTCCGGAGCCGAGGCGGCCCACACCCGCTTTGCCCTGCGGTCCGGCGAGACCTGTAGCGCGAACTCGGCGAGGTCCTCCAGCGTGTGAACGCCGAGGTTGCCCACGCGCTCGAGCAGCCCGTGCAGGACGTCGACGGTGGCGCGGGCGTCGCTCAGCGCCCGGTGGTTGGGCTCCGTCGTCGAGCGGAAGTAGCGGGCCAGCGTGCCGAGCTTGCAGTTGGGCACCTCGTCGCGCAGCAGCGCCGCGCGAGCGACCGCGACGGTGTCGACGACGGTGGGCCGCGGCCACGCCATGCCCAGCTGCTCGTAGCCGCGGCGCAGGAACCCGGTGTCGAACCGCGCGTTATGCGCCACGAGCACCGCCCCCGCCGAGAACTCCGCGAACGCGGGCAGCGCCGCCGACGGCGGGGGAGCCGAGGCCACCATCGCCGACGTGATGCCCGTCAGCACCTGGATCATCGGCGGCACGGGGCCGGACGGCCGCACCAGGGTTTGGAACTCGCCCAGCACGTCCCCGCCGCGCACCTTCACCGCCCCGATCTCCGTGATCTCGGCGTCCGCCGCGCCGCCGGTGGTCTCCAGGTCGACGACGACGAACGTCGCGTCCGCGAGGGGCGCGCCGAGGTCGTCGAAGGACGGCTGAGTGGCGATCGTGGGCATGGGACGAGGCTAGAAGGCCCCTCTGACATTTTTCTGCGACGGAAACCCCGCTCCGAGTTTGGGGAAAACCCTGAATGGCCCTTAAGATTCTCTCAGATTGTCCCCTTCGATGGAGTTCCACGTGAATCGCATTCGCGCCTCGGTAGCAGCCGCCATCGCCGTCGCCTGCCTGGTGTCCGGCAACCTCGTGGCTCACGCCGACCCGGATGCCGTCGCGGAGGCGAAGGCCGAGCTGGATCGGATCCACCAGGAGGCCAGCGCGATCGACCAGCAGATCATCGAGGCCCACGACGCCGCGGACAAGGCGAAGGCCAAGCTGAAGACGCTGAGCAAGGACCTCAAGGCGCAGGAGGCGAAGGTCGCCGCCCTCGCCGCGCAGCTCGGCGACGCCGCCGTCCTGCAGATGCACACCGACCACGTGTCCCTCACCGCGCAGCTGCTGACCACCACCGACGCGGACGCCTTCCTCTCGGGGCTCGGCACCATGCAGGCAGAGGTCGACCGCTCCAACGCGGGCGTGCAGCGCTTCCAGCTCGACCAGGCGAAGCTCACCACCCTGCGCACCGACGCCAAGGCGGCCGAGACCGAGCTGCAGAAGCAGGCGAAGGCCAAGGAGAAGCTGGCCAAGGAGTACGACGCCAAGGAGGAAAGCGCCCAGGCCGTCTACGACCGCCTCTCCGAGGAGGAGCGGGAGCGGCTGGCCGCGCTCGAGGCGCGCCGGATCGCCGAGGCCGAGGCCGCGCAGGCCGCCGCCGAGGCCCGCGCCGACGGCGACCGCCCCAGCCGCGACGCCGACTCGGACGACGCCTCCGACGACGGCGACAAGAGCGACGACAAGCCGGTGAGCGGCACGTCCGACCGCGCAGCCTCCGCCGTCGAGTACGCGCTGACCAAGGTCGGCAAGCGCTACGTCTGGGGCACCTCCGGCGAGAACACCTTCGACTGCTCCGGCCTTACCAGCTGGGCCTACCGCCAGGTGGGCGTCAACATCACCCGCTCGTCGCGCGGCCAGTGGTCCTCGGTCGGCAAGAAGGTCGCCAAGTCCGATCTCCGCCCCGGCGATCTGGTGTTCTACTACAGCCCGGTCAGCCACGTGGGCCTGTACATCGGCAACGGCAAGATCGTCCACGCCGCCAACCCCCGCCGCGGCGTCAACATCACGAGCCTGAACTCGATGCCGTTCACCGGCGCGCGCCGGGTTGTTGGCTAGGAGATGAACCTCCGCGACTCCTCGACGATCAGCGGGGCGTCGTGGTCGAGCGTCGCCACGTGGTAGCTGTTCGGCAGCTCCACGAATCGAAGATCGCTCACCTTCTTGCGCAGGATCTGCGCGGTCAGGTCGTCGACGACGTGGTCGACGGCGGAGCGCATCAGGAGCACCGGCGCGGATAGCCGGCCCAGGTTCTTCCGCACGTCGCGCCAGAGGGCGGTCATGGTGGCGAGGCTGGTCACGGAGAAGCGCGGGTAGCCGAGCTCGGTCGCCCCGGGGAGCGCGATGTCGTTCGCCACGCCCTCCTGCGACGGCAGCAGCCGATGCAGCAGCGCCGCCGGAGGAACCCGCTTGTCCCTCGTCGCGATCGCGGGGTTGACAAGCAGCGTTCCGGCCACGCGCTCGCGCTCGGACAACCGCAGGGCCAGCGCCCCGCCCATCGAGAGGCCCGCGACGAACACGCGGTCGCAGTGCGCGTCGAGCTCGTGATAAGCGTCCTCGACGGCGCCGTACCAGTCCCACCACCGCGTGCGCGCGAGGTCGCGCCAGTGCGTGCCGTGACCCGGAAGCCGCGGGGCGACGACGCGCGCGCCCGGCCAGCCGGGGGCCGGCTCGGCGAGCGCCCGCGCCCATGGCGCGATCGACTGCACCGACCCCGTGAACCCGTGGCTCACCACCACGCCGACGGGGCCGTCCCCGAGCCGCAGCGGCCGGGCCTCGGGCCAGACGGGCGCGTTCATGCGGCGTCGTCCCTCGCCCAGTCCTGCCGGTACTGGCTGGGCGTGAGCCCGGTGTACTTCTTGAAGGTGCGCGAGAAGTAATTGACGGGCTGGAAGTCAAGGTCGGTGGCGATCCGCAGCACCGGCGTGTCCGTGTGCGCGAGCAGGAGCTTCGCGCGCTCGATCCGCTTGCGCGTGATGTAGTGGATGTAGTTCTCCTTCGTGAGCTGCTTGAACTGGCGCGCGAAGTAGGACTCCGAGAGGGCCAGGTACGCCGCGGCCTTGCTCACCGTGAGGTACGCCGTCGGGTCCCTCTCGATCTCGTTCAGCAGCATCGTCATCGTGGGCGCGCGCTCGGAGGTCGCGGGCTCCAGCAGGTCGTGGAGGCGAAGGAGGAGCCGCTCGCAGTGCACCTGGCACTCGTACCGGTTCATGGCGGCGCGGCGGATCTCGCGCCTGCCGACGACCGCGGCGGACATCGCCCGGGCGCAGCGGGGCCCCTCGGCCGCCGCGAGCTCGGTCAGCGCGTGCTCGAAGGGGGAGAGGTCCTCGCGGGGGATCTTCTGGCTCCACCGGGGGAGCAGGTGGTCGAGGTAGGAACCGAGCAGCTCCAGGTTGGCGGCGAGGTCGCGGGCGCCCAGGTTCCGGGCTAACGCCTCGACGTCGAGCGCGGCGGCTCCGGGCAGGGGGACGGGTGGCGTCTGCGCGAGGGTGTCGGTGGCTGCCTGGACGATGGCCTCGGCGGCCCGTTGCAGGTCGTCGAGGGTGGCGGACTCGATCCAGTTCTGGACGTCCGTCGTCAACATGGACAAGCTCCCTCCGCAGCACTGCGCGCCTGACTCTCGCATCGTAACAGTGCCCTCCGACGCTCCGCGGGCGGGCTGAGAAAGTCGGCTTTGTGTAACAACTCGACCGATTCGTGTAGCTCGGATGCGCTAGCTCTTCCTAGGCTTCCGGCTATGTGGGCGCGCCGCCCATACACACGCAACCTTTCAACGATGAGGGGGTTTGGATACATGGGTATCAACGACGTGATCGTGTGGATCCTGATGATCTGCATGGTCCTCGGTGGCCTCGACCGGGCGATCGGGAACAAGTTCGGGCTGGGCGAGAAGTTCGAGGAGGGCTTCAACGCCATGGGCCCGCTCGCGCTGTCCATGGTGGGCGTCTACGCGCTCTCCCCGGTGCTGGCGAAGATCCTGGGGCCGATCGTGACCCCGGTCTACAAGCTGTTCGGCGCAGATCCCGCGATGTTCGCGGGCACGCTGCTCGCCAACGACATGGGCGGCTGGCCGCTGGCCCAGGCCATGACGGACAACCCCGACGCGCAGCGCCTCTCCGGCCTGATCCTCGGCGCCATGATGGGCGCCACGGTCGTGTTCACCATCCCGGTGGCGCTCGGCATCATCGGCAAGGAGGACCGGCCGTTCCTGGCGAAGGGCGTCCTGGCAGGCATCGTGACCATCCCGATCGGCGTCCTCGTCTCCGGCGCCGCTGCGGGCATGCCGATGGGCTTCGTGGCGGTCAACACCATCCCGATCGTCCTGACCGCCGCCCTGATCGCCTTCGGCCTGTGGCGCGCGCCCGACGCGATGACCAAGGGCTTCCTCGCGTTCGGCAAGGGGCTGGTCTTCGTGATCTCCATCGGGCTGGTCATCGGCGTGTTCGAGACCGTCACCGGGGTCAAGATCATGCCCGCGGGCTGGGAGCTCCTCCCGGTCGCCGACGGCATCGCCATCGTCGGCTCCATCGCCATGATGCTGCTGGGTGCCTTCCCCGCGGTGCACCTGATCGTCACCTTCGGCGCCAAGCCGCTGTCGGCGCTCGGCAAGCTCGTTGGCGTCAACAAGTCCGCGGCGGGCGGCCTGATCGCGACGCTGGCCAACAACATCGCGATGTTCGAGATCTTCAAGAACATGGACCGGCGCGGCAAGATCTTGAACGCGGCCTTCGCGGTCAGCGCGGCCTTTGCCCTGGGTGACCACCTCGGCTTCACCGCCGGCGTCGCGCCCGACATGATCGCCCCGATGATCGCGGGCAAGCTCGTCGCCGGCATCACCGCCGTGGCCCTCGCGTTTCTCCTGTTCGCCAAGACGAACCCTCCGGCGACCTCCGACGACGACGTCGTCGCCGAGGCCGAGGCGGGGGAGTGAGGCCCGGATGATCATCGCGCGCGTGATCGGCTCGGCGGTGTCGACCATCAAGGTCGACTCGCTGCACGGCAGCAAGCTGCTCATCGTGCAGCGCGCCTCGACGAGTGACGAGCTCGAGGGCGACCCGTTCGTCGCCGTCGACGCCATCGGCGCGGGCGAGGGCGAACTCGTCCTCATCGCGCAGGGCAGCGCGGGCCGGCACACGGACCGCACCACCGGCGCGCCGGTCGACGCCGTGATCTTCGCCATCCTCGACTCGCTCGAGGTCGACGGCGAGACCACGTTCAGGAAGAGCTGAGAGAGGAGGACGGGGCGACATGGGCACGCGGAACATGCTGAGCGTCGGGATCGACGTCGGCACGACCACGACCCAGCTCGTGCTGTCCGACCTCGCCATCACCAACCAGCACAGGTTGGGGCTCGTCCCGAGGCTCGACATCGACACGCGGGAGGTGCGGTACCAGGGCGACGCGCACTTCACGCCGCTGCTCGCGGCTGACGAGGTGGACGTCGACAAGCTCACCGCGCTGATCCGCCACGAGTACACGCTCGCGGGGGTCGATCCGGGCGAGGTCGAGACGGGCGCGGTGATCATCACCGGAGAGACCGCGCGGACGCGCAACGCCGAGCAGATCCTGCACGGCCTCGGCGACCTCGCCGGCGACTTCGTGGTCACCGTCGCCGGGCCGAACCTCGAGTCGCAGATCGCGGGGCGGGGTTCCGGCGCGGCGCAGTGGTCGGCCGCCAACTACGCGTCGGTGGTCAACGTCGACGTCGGCGGCGGCTCGTCGAACGCGGCGTTGTTCCGCTCG
Organism: Arachnia sp.; assembly: GCA_035409265.1. Taxonomy (GTDB): domain Bacteria; phylum Actinomycetota; class Actinomycetes; order Propionibacteriales; family Propionibacteriaceae; genus Arachnia. The sequence goes on from DAONOU010000015.1 coordinate 8,362, forward strand.
GGTAAGCACATCGCCTCGGCGGCGTCGATGGTGGGCGGCAGGCAGGCCGTCCTCGAGAAGGGGACGGGGCGCCTGCTCCACCTGGCGCCGACCGGCCGGATCATCGCCGACCAGCTGGGCCTCGGGCTTCGCGTGGGGGAGATCCCCAGGCTGGTCGACCTGAAGCGGCTGGCGGCGGCGATGGCCGACATCGTCGTCGACCTCTGCCTCGGCGTCGAGACCCCGCTGGGCGCCCAGGCGGCGCTCAGCCCGCGCCTCGACGTCGACGGCAGGGTCTCGGCCTACTTCGTCTCCGGCGGGGTGGGGCAGCTCTACTACGCGCACGCGCCGGCGTCGACGCTGGCCGAGGTCAGCGTCTTCGGCGACATCGGCCCGCTGCTCGCGGAGGCGCTGCGGGAGAACCCCCGCTGGGCCGAGCTGCGGGTCGAGAAGCCCGCGCAGACGCTGCGGGCGACGGTGCTGGGCGCGGCCAGCCAGCAGGTGACGCTGTCCGGGTCGACGATCTGGGCGGAGAACGATCACCTGCCGCTGCGCAACGCCCCCGTCATCGAGCCTCGGCTGCTCGAGCGGGATCCCGGCCTGACCAGCGCCGACGCGGTCGCGGCCGCGCTCGGCGAGGCGGTCGAGCGCTGGGACAGGGGAGCGGGCAGGGAGGGCGACTTCGCCGTCTCGCTCCCGCTTCCGGGGCGCATCGACTTCGCCCAGCTCACCACGCTCGCCGACGGCGTGGTGGCGTTCGCCCGTCGGCACCTGCCGCGCGACCGGCCGCTCGTGCTGGTCATCGAGCAGGACTACGCACAGGTGCTCGGCCAGACGGTCAAGCAGAAAGCGCCGGAGCTGGCGCTCATCGTCGTCGACCAGATCCAACTGGGCGAGGGCGACTTCATCGACATCGGCGAGCCACTCTTCGACGGGCGCGTGGTGCCCGTCTCCGTGAAGACGCTCGTCTTTTATCAGGCAACCGAGAACAAAACACGACCCGGGAGTTGACATGGGCAGAAAGACCAGGGGGTGACGGAGATGCTGTTACGGACGAAACTGTTCGGGCACACCTACGAGTTCGCCGACATCAAGGACCTGTTGGCCAAGGCCAACGAGGAGAAGTCGGGCGACCAGCAAGCGGGCATCGCGGCCCGGAGCGCAGCGGAGCGCGTGGCCGCGAGGCACGTCCTTGCGGAGGTGCCGCTGAGCGCGCTGCGCGAGAACCCGGTGGTCCCGTACGACGAGGACGAGGTCACCCGGGCGATCGACGATGCGGTCAACGAGCGGATCTACGACGAGATCAAGGGCTGGACGGTCGGCGACTTCCGCGAGTGGCTGCTCTCGAACAAGACGACCAGCGCCGACATCCGCCGGATAAGCAACGCGCTGACCGGCGAGATGGTGGCCGGCGTCACCAAGCTCATGGGCAACCTGGACCTGGTGGTCGCGGCGCGCAAGATCCGCGTCGTCACCCACAACGCCAACACCATGGGCCTGCCGGGCACCCTCGCCTCGCGGCTCCAGCCGAACCACCCGACGGACTCGGTCGACGGCATCCGCGCCGCGGTCTACGAGGGTCTCTCGTTCGGCTCCGGCGACTCGGTCATCGGCATCAACCCGTCCGACGACACGGTCGGCTCCGTCTCGCGGCTCCTGGAGATGACGTGGGACGTCATCGACAAGTGGGAGGTGCCGACGCAAAACTGCGTGCTCGCGCACGTCACGACGCAGATGGAGGCCCTGAAGCGCGGCGCTCCTGTCGGCCTGGTCTTCCAGTCGATCGCCGGCTCGCAGAAGGCGATGGAGAGCTTCGGCGTCTCGGTCGGCCTGCTCGACGAGGCCTACGACCTCGCCAAGAAGCACTGCGTGACCGCCGGCCCGAACTACATGTACTTCGAGACCGGCCAGGGCTCGGCCCTCTCGGCCGACGCGCACCACGGCGCCGACCAACTGGTGCTGGAGGCCCGCAACTACGCGATCGCCAAGCGCTGGCAGCCGTTCCAGGTCAACACCGTCGTCGGCTTCATCGGCCCCGAGTACCTCTACGACTCGGTGCAGATCATCCGGGCCGGCCTCGAGGACCACTTCATGGGCAAGCTCACCGGCATCTCGATGGGCTGCGACGTCTGCTACACGAACCACGCGAAGGCGGACCAGAACAGCAACGACAACCTCGCCGTCCTGCTCGCCAGCGCGGGCGTCAACTTCATCATGGGCATCCCGATGGGCGACGACGCCATGCTGAGCTACCAGACGACGAGCTACCACGACGCTCCCTCGCTGCGGCAGGCCCTCGGGCTCCGGCCGCTGCCCGAGTTCGAGGCGTGGATGGAGGAGGTGGGCCTGTGGAAGGACGGCCAGCTCACCGACATCGCAGGCGACGCGTCCTTCTTCCTGAAGAGGTGAACCGATGAGTGTCAACATTGAGGAGATCGTTGCCCGCATCCTCGCCGAGCTGCGGCACGAGGGGCTCGAGCCGAAGGCGGCCGCGGACGCGTCCGGGCCGTCGGTGATCAACCGCGACGGCGGCGACCTGGTCATCGACCTGGCCGACCCGACGCTGGACGCGCCCCGGCACGCGATGCTGGTCGACAACCCGTACGACGCCGACGGCCTGCGCAACCTGATGGCCACCACCAGCGCGCGGTTGGGCGTCGGACGGGCGGGGCCCCGCCCGAAGACGGCGACGGCGCTGCTGTTCCAGGCCGACCACGGCGTGACGCAGGACGCCATCTACGGCGTCGTCTCCGACGAGGTGAGAGACGCCTTCAACCTCTTCACCGTGACGACCCGAGTGGCGGACCGCGGCGAGTACCTGCTGCGCCCCGACCTCGGCCGGCTGCTCAGCGACGAGGGCAAGAAGCTCATCGAGGAGCGCTGCGTCAAGGGCCCGGACGTGCAGCTGTGCGTCGTCGACGGCCTCTCCGCCGCGGCGATCGACAACAACCTGCGCGACATCTACCCGGTGATCGAGCAGGGGCTGAAGTCCGCGGGCCTGAGCGTCGGCACGCCGTTCTTCATCGAGAACGGCCGCGTCGGCATCATGAACGACGTCAACTCGGTCATCAAGGCCAAGGTCGTCGTCCTGCTCATCGGCGAGCGGCCCGGGTTGGGCATCGCCGACGCGATGAGCGCCTACATGGGCTTCGACCCGCAGCCGGGCAAGTCCGACGCCGACCGCGACCTGATCTGCATGATCACCACGCACGGCGGCACCAACCCGCTCGAGGCCGGCGCCTACATCGTCGAGTTCATCAAGCGGATGATCACCTACAGCGCCAGCGGAGTGAAGCTCCGCGAGGTCGCCGGGGACTAAGGGAAGGGTGAAGGAAAAATGGGAATCCTCGAACCGGTCAAGCCGTCGATCCTGGCGGTGCGCATCATCTCCAACATCGATCGCGGCCTGGCCGAGAAGCTGAACCTCGAAGACCACCAGCGCGCGATCGGCCTGCTGACCTGCGACATCGACGACTCGCTGTACGTGTCGCTCGACGAGGCCACCAAGTACGCCGAGGTCGACGTCGTCTACGCCAAGAGCTTCTACGCGGGCTCCGGCTACCCGTCCGGCCCGCTCTCGGGCGAGATCATCGGCATGCTGGCCGGCCCCACCCCGGCGGAGGTCCGGGCGGGCGTCGACGCCTGCGTCTCGTATTGCGAGGAGGAGGCGTGGTTCTACTCGGCCGACGAGGCCGGGGAGCTGAACTTCTTCCCGCACCTGATCTCCAGCACGGGTAGCTACCTGTCGAAGGAGGCGGGCATCCGGCAGGGCGAGCCGCTCGCCTACCTGATCGCCCCGCCCCTGGAGGCGACGTTCGCGCTCGACCTCGCGGTCAAGGCCGCCGACGTGTCGGTGGCCACCTACTTCGAGCCGCCGAGCGAGACGAACTTCTCGGGCGGCTGGCTGACGGGCTCGCAGAGCGCGTGCCGCGCGGCCTGCGCCGCCTTCCAGGATGCCGTGCTCGAGGTGGCGGCCCATCCGAAGAAGTACTGACGGGGGACGTCGATGAACGGCAACTTCATGGACGCCGACCTCCGGTCGGTGCAGCAGGCCCGCGACCTCGCGGTCGCGGCGAGGGAGGCGATGCGGGCATTCCAGTTCGCCCCCCAGGAGGAGGTCGACCGCATCTGCGAGGCGATGGTCGCCGCGGGGATGCGCGAGGCGGGGCGCCTCGGCCAGATGGCGCACGACGAGACCGGCTTCGGCTATCCCGAGCACAAGCGCCTGAAGAACGAGTTCGCCGCCCAGGGCGTCTGGGACTCGATCAAGGACATCCCCACGTGCGGCGTGCTGCGCCGTGACGACGCCTTGAAGATCATCGAGGTCGGGGCGCCGGTGGGCGTGCTGTGCGCGCTGACGCCGTCGACGAACCCCACCTCGACCGCGTTCTTCAAGATCCTGATCGGCGTGAAGGCGCGCAACGCGGTCGTCGTGGCGCCCCACCCGTCGGCGAAGAACTGCACGGCGGAGGCGGTGCGGGTGATGGCGGCGGCCGGCGAGGCGGCGGGCATGCCGAAGGGCCTGGTGTCCTGCATGACCGAGCTCAGCATCCAGGGCACCAACGAGCTGATGAACCACTACGCGACGTCGATGATCCTCGCCACCGGCGGCCCGGGCATGGTGCTCGCCGCGCATTCGTGCGGCAAGCCCGCGCTCGGCGTCGGCCCCGGCAACGTGCCCGCCTACGTCGACCGCACGGCCGACGTGACGCGCGCCGCCCAGATGCTCGTGGAGTCCAAGTCGTTCGACTGCTCCACCATCTGCGCGACGGAGCAGGCGGTCATCGCGGACCGGCCGATCGCGGAGCGGCTCAAGGCCGACATGCAGCGCTTCGGCGCCCAGTGGCTCACCCGCGAGGAGGCCGACCGGCTGGCGGGCAAGATGTTCCGCCCGAACGGGATGATGATCGCCCCCTACGTGGGCCGCACCCCGCAGGAGCTGGGCCGGTTGGCGGGCATCGACGTGCCGGCCGGCACGCGCATCCTCGTGGCGGAGATCGACGGCATCGGGCCGAAGTACCCGCTGTCGCGCGAGAAGCTCACCTCGGTGCTCGGCTGGATGGTCGAGGACGGCTGGAAGGCCGGCTTCGAGCGGGCAACGCAGATGCTCACCTTCGGCGGCGACGGCCACTCGGCCGTCATCCACTCGGGCGACGAGGAGTCGATCATCGCCTACGGCATCGAGCAGCCCGCGTTCCGGATCCTCGTCAACACGTGGGGCTGCCTCGGCGGCGTCGGGTACACGACCGGCGTGCGCCCGTCGTTCACGCTCGGCCCCGGCGGCGTCGGCGGCGCGGTCGTCAGCGACAACATCACCGTCGAGAACGTCCTCAACATCAGGCGGGTCGCGTACCACCTGCGCGACGCCCCGCCCGTCGCCCGTGCCCACGGAGGCAAGGTCGACGGCGCGCCCTCGCAGGCCGGCGACTCGCCGTCCGCAGGCGGGGCGGAGGAGGCGAGGGTGATCGAGGACGTCGTCCGCAGGATCCTCACCGAGCTGAGACAGAGCTAGGAGGTAGCCCATGAGTGAATCCCCGCCCGAGGCGCCGAAGCGCACCCGAAAACGTCCGGCCGCCGCGGCCGCCGGCACAACTGAAAAGTCCACCGTCCAACGGGCAGAGAAGAAGTCGACTGCCCCCGACCCAGCACCCACCCACACCGCTGCTACTAGAAGGAGCACTCCCATGGCAGATGTCCAGATGATCGCCCTCGGCATGGTCGAGACCAAGGGCCTGATCGGCGCTATCGAGGCCGCCGACGCGATGGTCAAGGCCGCCAACGTCCGGCTGATCGGCAAGGAACAGATCGGATCCGGCCTGGTGACGGTCTTCGTCCGTGGCGACGTCGGCGCGGTCAAGGCCGCCACCGACGCCGGTGCGGCCGCCGCCGGCCGCGTCGGCGAACTCGTCTCCGTGCACGTGATCCCGCGCCCGCACGGCGACGTCGAGATCATCCTCCCGCACCGGGACTGATCCGCACCAAGACCGTGAGGTCACACACGACCACGAACCAGTGAGTGGATGAGAAACATGGGAAAGCCAGTCATCACCGCCGCCGAGGTGCAACAGGCCTCGGGAGGCACCCTGATCGTCGCGCGCGACGCGATCGTGACGCCCTTGGCGCGCGACGTCGCCCGCGACCGAGGGGTCGACATCGTGCGCGAGGGGCAGGCGCCGCCCGCCGCCGCGCCGTCGGGCGGTGACGCGCTGGCTGACCAGGTTCGTGCGCTCGTGACCGCGATGCTGGGATCGGGTGGGGGCGAACTCACCGCCCCCACCACCTCAGCGCGTCACCCCGTCAAGCTGGCCCGCATCGGCGAGTCCCGGCTCGACCCGTTCCCGTATCCCGGCCCGCCGCCCGGCATGCAGGTCGCCACCGGCGACGTCGTGACCGACGCGGACGGCGCGCCCATGGCCGCCGGGTACATGACCATCACCCAGGGGAGCTTCCCCTGGACCCTGAACTACGACGAGGTGCAGATCGTGCTCGAGGGCGAGCTGCACCTGGGCGGCGACGCCGGAGGCAAGATCGGCAGGCCGGGGGACATCCTCTACGTGCCGAAGGGCTCCCGCATCACCTTCGGAACGCCGACCTGGGCGAAGTTCGTCTACGTCACCTTCCCCGCGAACTGGGAGGACGCGTAGCTCTCATGTTCTCCCCTCGCAGCGACGCGCGCAGCCGACCCCGATCCGCGGGGCCGGCGGTCCCGCGCGATCTTCTGGGGCTCGCGGAGAGCGCTGAACTGGACGTCGCGAGGCTGATGAAGCAGGCGGCCGGCGCGCTCAAGCGGCCCGCCGTCATCCCCGCGGCCACCCCGATCAAGGTCGGCGTCGATCTCGGCACCGCGTTCACGGTCGTCGTCGTCACCGACGAGGCGGGGCGTCCGCTCGCCGCGGCCAACGTCTTCGCCGACGTGGTGCGCGACGGCGTCGTGTGGGACTTCACCGGCGCCCAGCAGGTCGTGCGCGGGCTGAAGCGGCGGCTCGAGGAGGCCACGGGACGCGAGCTCTCGCAGGGCTCGGTCACCATCCCGCCCGCGGTCACCACCGCGGACCACCGGGCGCACCGCTACGTCATCGAGGGCGCCGGCATCGACTGCACGGCCGTCGTCGACGAGACGACGGCCGCCAACACCGTCCTCGGCATCGCCGACGGCGCGGTCGTCGACATCGGCGGCGGCACCACGGGCGTCGCCATCCTGAAGGGCGGCGAGATCGTCGCCAACATCGACGAGCCGACCGGCGGCACCCACCTCAGCCTCGTCGTCGCGGGGGCGTACCGGATCCCGTTCGAGAAGGCCGAGAGGCGCAAGCGGTCGCCGAAATGGCAGGCGGAGCTGCTGCCCGTCGTCCGGCCGACGTTGGAGAAGGTGGCCACGATCGTCGGCCGCGCCATCGAGGGCCACGACGTCGACACCATCCACCTGGTCGGCGGCACCGCGGCGTTCCCCGGCATCGCCGACATCATGACCGACATCACCGGGGTGCCCTCGTCCGTCGCACCTCAGCCCATGCTCGTCACCCCGTTGGGGGCGGCCGCGTGGGCGGAACCCATAACAACGAAGGGAGGCCGATGACCATGGCCGAGAAGTCCGATTTCCAGCTGCGGGCGTTCTGCCACCTCGATCGCATCCAGCCCCAGTTCGCCGCGTTCGTCGGCTCCATCGCGGCGGGCTCCCCGCCCGTGGAGGGGATGAGCAGCCTCTACGTCGAGATGGCCCCCGGCAACTGGGTGTTCCGCGTCGTCGACAGCGTGCTGAAGGCCGTCGACGTCAAGCCCGGCGCCCAGGTGGTGGAGCGGCAGTTCGGCATGTTCGAGGTGCACTCCGAGTCCCAGGCCGACGTGCTGCGCGCGGGCGAGGTGGTGCTCGAGTCGCTCGGGCAGCCGCTCGAGTCGAGGCTCGCGCCGAAGGTGGCCTCCGAGCAGATCATCACCAACATCCATCCGCTGCAGGCGCAGGTGCTCAACCGGTTCAACCAGGGCACGATGATCGAGGGCGGCCAGACCATGCTGGTCCTCGAGGTCGAGCCCGCCGCCTACATCACGCTGGCGGCCAACGAGGCCGAGAAGGCCGCCCCGGTCTTCCTCAACCACATGAGCTCGGTCGGCGTCTACGGCCGCGTGTGGATGTCCGGCACCGAGTCCGACATCATGGCCGCCCGCGACGCGGCGGTCACCGCCATCAACGCCGTATCCGGCCAGTAGCACCCGAGGGAGGGACCATGTCTCGCCGCATCCTCACCACCGCCACCGTCGACGAACTGCTCGCCGCGGGCGCGACCGAGCTCCGGCTGGGTCCGGGCGACATCGTCACGGCGCTCGCGCGCGAGTACGCGCGCGACAAGGGCGTCCGGCTCATCCCGGGAGACGCCCCGGCGCCCGCGGCCGGCGAGCCGTCGACGGCCGCGCGCATCCACACCGCCGTCGTCGACGCGCTCGGCTACGAGCCCGACGGCCTCGACGCCATCATCGCCCGCGCCCTGAGGTGACCCGATGATCGCCGTCTACCTGTGCCCGACGCTGCACTGCCCGCACCTGGTGCAGCTCGGCGCCGGGGTGCTCTCGCACCTCGCGGGGCGCGGGGGAGTCGTGCGCGTGTTCAGGCCCATCGTGGCCGAGGCCGCGGGCGACCCGGTGCTGGACGCCCTCGCCGAGGTGGCGGGCCAGGACCCGACCGCCGCATGGGGCGCCACCGCGGAGGAGTTGCTGGTGAACCCGACCGCGGCCGTCGGACAGGTGATCTCGCGCTTCCGCGCGTGCGCCGACGGCGCGGACCGGGTGCTGGTCCTCGGCAGCGAGTACGACTGCTCGCTCGCCCCGGTCGAGTTCTCCTGGAACACGAGGATCGCGGCCAACCTCGGCGTGCCGATGGTGCTGGTCGTGCCGTCCGACGGCGGACCCGGCCAGACGCGCGCGCGGATCGACGTCGCCCTCGACGAGGCCAGGAGGAACCTGGCGCAGGTGCTCGCCGTGTTCGTCCCGACGGCGGACGCGGCCATCGACGTCGGGCCGGTGGGGGTCCCGGTCCACGCCGTCGGCGACGCGCTGCCCGCCCGATCGCTCGCCGGGGCGCTCGCGGCGCTCGACGCCGCGCCGATCGGATCGGCCGTGGTTCCCGCGCGGGCGGGCGCGGTCGTGGTCGCCGACATGACACTCACGAACCTGCTGCCGCAGGTCCGCCCGGACTCCGTCGTGGTGTTCTCCGCGGACCGCGCCGACATCGGCGTCGGGCTCGCGGTCGCGGGCATCAGCGGCTCCTTCCCCTTCCCGGCCGCCGCGCTCGCCGCGGGGCCATGGCCGCTCGCCGACGGCGTGGCCGACGTCTGGTCGCGCGCCGCGACCCGCGTCCCGCTGCTCCGCACCGCCCAGCCGGTCGAGGTGGCCCGGCTCGCGTTCGCGGCGCACACCGCCCCCGGCAGGATGGACGCGGTGGCCGTCGCGGAGGCCGAGCGCGACCTGCGGTCGGCCGTCGACCTCGACGACCTGCTTGCCGCGGCGGCGCGGGGCCGCTCCGACGTCGTCACGCCGCTGATGTTCGAGCACCGGCTGCTCGAGGACGCCCGCAGGGCGGACCAGCACATCGTGCTCCCGGAGGGCACCGAGGAGCGCGTCCTCAGGGCCGCCGACCGGCTGCTCGCCCAGGGGGTGTGCCGGCTGACGCTGCTCGGCGACGAGGCGGCGATCCGCGCGCAGGCGGCCAAGCTGGGCCTGACGCTGACCGGCGCCCGCATCGTCGATCCCGAGACCAGCGACCTGCGCGACCGCTTCGCCGCCCGCTACGCCGAGCTGCGCGCCAAGAAGGGCGTCACGCTCGAGCAGGCCCGTGAGCGGGTCGCCGACGTCAGCTACTTCGGCACGATGATGGTGCTCGAGGGGCTCGCCGACGGCATGGTCTCCGGCGCGGTCAACACCACCGCGCACACCATCCGCCCGGCGCTCGAGGTGATCAAGACCCGGCCCGGCATCTCCGTGGTCTCCTCGGTGTTCCTGATGTGCCTGGCGGACCGGGTGCTGGTCTTCGGCGACTGCGCCGTCAACCCGAACCCGACCCCCGAGCAGGTCGCGGAGATCGCGATCGCCTCGGCGGCGACGGCGCGCCAGTTCGGCATCGAGCCGCGCGTGGCGATGCTGTCCTATTCGACCGGTTCGTCCGGGGCCGGACCCGACGTCGAGCAGACCATCGAGGCGACCAGGCTGGTGCGGGAGCGCGCGCCCCAGCTCGCCGTCGACGGCCCGTTGCAGTACGACGCCGCGGTCGACCCGGACGTCGCGCGGACCAAGATGCCGGACTCGCCGGTGGCGGGGAAGGCGACCGTGCTGATCTTCCCCGACCTGCAGACCGGCAACAACACCTACAAGGCCGTGCAGCGCAGCTCCGGCGCGCTGGCGATCGGCCCCGTCCTCCAAGGCCTCAACAAGCCCGTCAACGACCTGTCCCGCGGGGCGCTGGTCTCCGACATCATCAACACCGTCGCGATCACCGCCATCCAGGCGGGAATGGAGTCGGCATGAGCGCCACGATGCGGGCCGCCGTCGTCACGAGGTTCGGCGAGCACCTCGACCTGCGGGACGTCCCGGTCCCGGTCCCGAAGCACGGCCAGGTGCTGGTCCGGGTGCGGGCCTGCGGCGTCTGCCACACCGACCTGCACACCGTGCACGGCGACTGGCCGGACAAGCCGACCCTTCCCCGGATCCCCGGCCACGAGGCCGTCGGCGAGGTCGTCGAGATCGGCAAGGGGGTCGACGAGGTCCGGCTCGGCGACCGGGTCGGGGTGCCGTGGCTGCACCGGGCCTGCGGCCGCTGCGACGACTGCCTCTCCGGCTGGGAGACGCTCTGCGCGAAGCAGGTGCGCTCCGGCTACGACGTCGACGGCGGGTTCGCGGAGTACGTCGTCGCCGACGCCGCCTTCGTCGCGCACATCCCGGACGGTCTCGGCTACGAGCAGGCCGCGCCGCTGATGTGCGCGGGACTCACCGTCTACAAGGGCCTCAGCGTCGCGGACCTGATCGCGGGGGACTGGGTGGTGATCTCGGGGGTCGGCGGGCTCGGGCACCTCGCCGTCCAGTACGCGCGGGCGATGGGCTACCGGGTGGTCGCGGTCGACGTCGACGATGCCAAGCTCACGCTGGCCGCCCGGCTCGGCGCGCACATGACCATCAACGTGCGCCAGACGGACCCCGTCGGGTACCTGCAGCGCCGGATCGGCGGCGCGCACGGCGCGCTGGTAACCGCCGTGTCGCCCGCGGCCTTCGGGCAGGCGGTGGGCATGATGCGCCCGGGCGGCACCGTCGTCCTGAACGGTCTGCCGCCCGGCGCGTTCCCGTTGGAGATCTACGACATGGTGATGCGCGCCATCACCCTGCGCGGCTCCATCGTCGGCACGCGCTTCGACCTGAAGCAGGCCCTGATCCTCGCCGCGCAGGCGGGCATCAAGGCCGAGGTCCACCCCGCCCGACTCGACGACG
>DAONOU010000016.1:0-19521 GCA_035409265.1 Arachnia sp.
ACGGACACAGGCTCATCCACCCCAGCAGCCGCCGCGGGTTGAGAAACCCCACCAGCCGCCGCAGACGAGCTTGCAGCCCGGGAGGCCGCAGCGGGCTGGGAGAACTCCCGCGGCACCCCGTCAAGCAGCTTCGATAGGAGATCGAGGGTCTCGTCGGTGAGGAGCTCAGGCTGCGCCGCCTCCTGCAACAACGCCAGCGCATAAGCAGGATTCGCCAACACACCAACCGCTTTCGCCCGACGCTGCGCCTTCGTCAACCCCGGAAACCGCGGCTCGATCAGACCCGCCACCTCAGTAAGGCGAGCATCGAGAAAGCGGGCGTCGAGCACGTCAAGGACGCCGGTGAGGTTCATCACACCCTCATTCAGGCCCCACACCCACACACCACGCTGCTCCCGCGCGACACGCTCCTTCTTCGCTGCCAACTCAGGGTCCGCCTGAACCACCAACTCGTCGACAAGCTTCCTCGCCTGACCCCACGACAGCTTCTCCTGCCGCGCGAGCCACACAGCGGTGATCTCATCCAACAACATGGGGTGGAGGTCACGGCACCGGGTGGTCATCATCTGCGCCCGATCAACCTCGATCTCCACATTGAGAACGGCCTCGAACAGACGCGGATGCCGATACTTCAAATCCAGAGCAGCGGACAACTCTGAAGCGGCATGAGCCACGGGAATCTTGAGCAGCCCGGCGATCTCCAAGGAGATCATCTCCGACACCAACGGCGTCCCCACCCCACCGATCTGGACGTGCCGATCGACCAGGACCTCCAGGAACAGTTCTTCATCATCCAGGTCATACGCGGCCGCCAGATCACACAACGCCTCGATCTTGTCAGCCTCTGCCCGACGCCGCGCATACTCAGCAGCCTCAAGACGCGCCGCGGCGTCCCGGGATGCACTGAGCGAGGCCTTCTTCATACCCCCATTATAGAACACAACTACCATTTAGGGAACAATTGGTCGCGGGATCAGGGCAGTTTATCTATAACGATTAAGTAACGACTCTAAGGCCGTCGCACGAAGCGCCGTGGCTGTGTGGAAATCAACGAGCAGGAATGGCGCTTACCGGAAGGGATCGAACAATCGAGCACCGGTTCCCGCGAAGTCCGCGGTGTTGCGCGTCACCAGGGTCAGGTCGTAGAGCAGCGCCGTCGCGGCGATCTGCTTGTCGAGGGCGTTCTCATGATGCGGCGCTCGTAATCGGCCCCAGAGCTGGGCGACATCGGCGTCTACCGGCAGGATCGCGTCGGCAAACTCGCTCAGAACGTCACCCAGCCAGGCCTCAAGCACGGTCGCCTGCGCGACATCGCCCCGATGCCGGACCAACTCCACGCCACGCCGCAGCTCACCCATGGTGACAGCCGACAGGTAGACGCGCTCAGCTCCGGAGGCGCACTCCGTCAGGAAGGCGCGCACGCCGGGATCAGCCCTGGCACCTTTGCGCGCCTCGCCGATCACGTTGGTGTCAACCAAATACACGTGGCACCCGCTCGTCCTGCACGCGGGCGAAATCCTCGTCGCGGCCGACGTCCGGCATCGCAGCCAGCACCTCGGCGAGCGAACGGCGCCGCGGCACGAGCAGCGCCTCGGCAAGAATCGCGCGGTGCTCCGCTTCGGCGCTCCGGCCATGACTCGCCGCGCGACGCTTCAACTCAACGACGATAGCGTCGTCTACCTTGCGAACAAGCAGGCTGGATGTGCTCATGAGAACCTCCGATCGCTATCAATGATAGCGATCGAAACGGCTCAGGCTAAAGGTCCTCGGGGAGGCCGCGGGCGTGGAGGGCCTCACCCGTGCGTTCCGCATAAGCGACCGCGCCGACGACGGCAGGCGTCAGCAGCAGGGCCGGGTTGCGGTCCTTGCCGCGGGCGCGGGCCGCGTCTCGGGCGTCCTGCACGGCCCCGGCGAGGAAGGGGATCGAGCGAATCATCAGCGCGATGGTCAGCGTCACGGCCTGCGGGTTCACGCGGACCCGGCGCAGCGGGGCCAGTGCGCGGGCGAGCGCGTCCATCAGGTCCGGCGTCGACGTCGTCAGCGTCAGCATCCGCGCCGCGAGCACCGCGGCGAGGAGGTTGCCCGGCACGACGACCGCCTGTTCCGGGCGCAGAGACACCAGCTGGTAGACCGCGAGCACCGCGAGCAGGACCCACAGGTACAGCCCGATCCCGAAGACGCGGCGCGGCGGGATCGCGGAGGTGAGCAGCAGGACGGTCACCGCGACGATGGCCAGCAGCGTCGCCCACCAGGAGCCCACGATGATCGGGACGATGGCGACGGCCAGCATCAGCAGGTACTTCGCCCCGATCGGGAGCCGGAACAGCCAGCCGTCGCCGGGCTCGTAGACACCGAGCAGGCTCGTGTGCGCGTTCATCGCGCCATCGCCCCGATGTATCGGTCGAGCGCCTCGGAGGGAGAGCCGTCGGCGAGGACCCTGCCGTCGTCGATGACGAGGACACGGTCGGCGTCGGCGGCGAACTCGAGGTCGTGCGTGGAGTAGATGACCTGCTGCTCCAGCGAGGCCAGCGTGCGCCGCAGCGCCTGCCGGTTGCGGAGGTCGAGCAGCGTCGTCGGCTCGTCCGCGACGATCACCCGCGGCTCGACGGCGAGCACGCTGGTCAGCGCGACGAGCTGCCGCTCTCCCCCGCTCAGGTCGTAGATGCTCTGGTGCGCGACGTGCCCCACCCCGCGCTCCTCCAGGAGGGCCAGCGCGCGGCGCGTGCGCTCCTTCTTGTCCTTGATCCTGCCCTGCAGGCTGAGCGCGACGTCCTCGACGGGCGTAGACATCAGCAGCTGCGCGAGAGGGTCGGTGAAGACGAAGCCGACGCGCTGCCGCAGCCGCTTCGCGTCCTTGACGGCGTCAAGGCCATCAACGATCACCGTGCCCGACGTCGGGGTGCGCAGCCCGTTGAGCAGGCGAAGCAGGGTGGACTTGCCTGACCCGTTGGCCCCGACGACGGCGATCCGGTGCTCGGGCAGCTCCAGCGAGATGTCGTCGAGCAGCACGCGATCCGCCTCGCCCTGGCGCCAGGCCGGGACGACGACGCTGACCGCGCGCAGCTCGATCATCGGGCGAGCAGCCTCGGGAACGCCTTGTGCACGGCGACGGCGAGGATCGCGGCGATCGCGTACTTGACCATGTCGGGGACCCAGAAGGCGAGGTCCGTCAGGAAGGCCTTCCCGACCGGCATGCCCGCGGCGCGCGCCATGCCGAGCGCGCCCAACGGCCAGACGACGAGGACGCGGCTCACCATGCAGGCGAGGAAGAACCACAAGACGGTCAGCGCCGAGAGGCCCCGCTTGAGGACGGTCTGCGCCAGGATCCCGATGACGGCCGCGGAGAGGACGAACGCCACGAGGTAACCGCCGGTCGGGCTGAACAGGACGCCGATGCCCGCCTTGCCTCCGGCGAAGACGGGCAGGCCCGCCAGGCCGACGAGGACGTAGAGGCCGACGGCGGCGGCCCCGCGCCACCAGCCGAGGCACAGGCCCGCGAGCGCCACGCCGGTGAGCTGGAGCGTGATGGGAACGGGAACGATCCCGATGGGAACTGCCGGCGCCAGCGACAGCGCGGCGAGCAGCGCGGCGAACACGGCGATGTACGCAAGATCGGCTGGCGCGGCCGCGCGGCGGGCCCGGGCGTCGATGGTGGTGCTCATGAGGTTCTCCTTCGAGTCTGCTGAGACTATCTAACACCCATCTTTGAACACCGTTCAAATTCGACGCACGCAGGTCCCTATATCTCCGTGACCTCGCCGGTCGTGAGGTTGATGGCCTCGCCGCCGGTGTCCGCGAGCGCCGACTTGACCGCGGCGGCGAGCGTCGGGCCGAAGCCGGGCACGTCCGCGATCTCCTCCACCGTCGCCTGGCGCAGCTTCCGCAGCGAGCCGAAGTAGGTCAGCAGGGCCTTGCGGCGCAGCTCGCCGAGACCAGGGACGTCGTCCAACACGGACTCGACGAGGTTCTTCGCCCGCCGGGAGCGGTGGTGCGTGATGGCGAAGCGGTGCGCCTCGTCGCGAAGGCGCTGCAGCAGGTACAGACCCTCGGACGCCCGAGGCAGGATCACCGGGTACTCCTCCCCCGGCAGCCACACCTCCTCGAGCCGCTTGGCCAGCCCGCACAGCGCGATCTCGTCCTCGAGCCCGAAACGCCGAAGCACCTCGGCCGCGGCGTTGACCTGCGGGAGGCCGCCGTCGACGACGATCAGCGCGGGCGGGTAGGCGAACCGCGCGGCCTCCCCCGTCGTGGCGTCGACGCGTACCTCGGAGGAGCGGTCGTCGACGAGGCGGCGCAGGCGCCTGCTCAGCACCTCGTCCATCGCCGCGACGTCGTTGCTTCCCTCGAAGCTCTTGATGAGGAACCGCCGGTACTGGCTCTTGCGCGGCATGCCGTCCTCGAACACCACCATCGACCCGACGACCTCGGTGCCCATGGTGTGCGAGATGTCGTAGCACTCGACCCGCAGCGGCGGCGAGGAGAGCCCCAGCGCCTCGGCCAGCTCGTCGAGGGCGACGTTGCGCGTCGTCAGGTCCGTGGCGCGGTGGAGACGGGCCTGGTCGAGGGCCATCTCGGCGTTGCGGACCGCGGTGTCGAGCAGTCGGCGCTTCTCCCCCCGCAGCGGCACCTTGATGCTGACCCCGGCGCCGCGCCGCGCGCTGAGGTGGGCCGCCACCGTCGTCTCCGCCTCGACGGAGGCGAGGATGTGCGGCGGGATCTCCTGGTCCTCGGCGTAGAGCTGCTCGAGGAAGGCCTCCAG
The DNA here is from genome assembly GCA_035409265.1 of Arachnia sp. Classification (GTDB taxonomy): domain Bacteria; phylum Actinomycetota; class Actinomycetes; order Propionibacteriales; family Propionibacteriaceae; genus Arachnia. The sequence goes on from DAONOU010000016.1 coordinate 4,760, forward strand.
CAGGTCGGTGAGCGAGCGGTCGTCGGCGCGGTCGGCGATCCAGCCGCGCTCGCCGAGGATGCGGCCGTCGACGACGTGGAACACCTGCACCGCAACCTGCTGCCCGTCGTCGGCCAGGCCGACGACGTCGGCGCGGAGGCCGTCGGTCAGCACGACCGAGTTCTTCTCCTGAACGCTCCTCAGCGCGGTGAGCGAGTCGCGCAGGACGGCGGCGCGCTCGAAGTTCAGGTCGGCGGACGCCTGGTACATCTGCCGCTCGATCCGCCCGATGATCCCGCCGGTGTTGCCGCCCATGAACGCGCAGAAGTCCTCCGCGATGCCCCGGTGCTCGTCGGCGGAGACGCGCCCGACGCAGGGGGCCGCGCACTTGCCGATGTCGCCCAGGAGGCACGGGCGCCCCGCGGCCTTCGCCCGGTTGAACACCCCCTGCGTGCAGCTCCGCATCGGGAACACGCGCAGGAGCAGGTCGACGGTGTCGCGGATGGCCCACGCCTTGCCGAACGGCCCGAAGTAGCGCACGCCCCTCTTCTTCGCGCCGCGGCCGACGAACACCCGCGGGAACTCCTCGTTCATGGTGACGGCCAGCCAGGGGTAGGACTTGTCGTCGCGGTACTTCACGTTGAACCGCGGGTCGAACTGCTGGATCCACGTGTACTCCAGCTGCAGCGCCTCGAGCTCGTTCGCGACCACCGTCCACTCGACCTTCGCGGCCGTCCGCACCATCGTCTGGGTGCGGAAGTGCAGGCCGGCGGGGTCGGCGAAGTAGGAGTTGAGGCGCTGCCGCAGGCTCTTGGCCTTGCCGACGTAGATGACGTTGCCGAACGCGTCGAAGAACCGGTAGACGCCGGGATCGGTGGGGATGCTCCCCGGCGCGGGGCGGTACGTCGCGGGGTCGGCCATGGTCCCCGATCATACGTCGCCCGCTCCCCGGCCGGCTCGGCCCATACCCTCCGCGGCCACGCGGGAGTAGGCTCGGGTCATGTCGAACAAGGTGAATCAGGACGCCGGCCGGCACGGGCCGCACAAGGAGCCTCACTCCGTCGAATGGCGCTTCGACGACCCGGCAGCCAAGCAGGCGGAGTCGGCGGCCTACCGCGAGCAGATCGCGGACTTCCGGCGCCGCGGCCGGTACGCCTTCCTCGTCCGGGTGTCCACCACCGTGCTCGCGGTCCTCCTGCTCGCCATGGGCGGCGCGCTGACGCTGGGGTCGCTGACGACCCTCCCCGGATCCTTCCTGGCGCAGCGCTACGTGCCGGGCGCCGACGGCTCCATCAGCATCCTTCACGACGGCAACTACGCGCTGACCCACGAGGACAAGACGCTCCCCGTCTGCACGATCACGGACCTCGACGGCGTCGAGGTCCCCCAGACCGCCATCACGCTGGACGGCAACCCGCCCATGGAGGCCAGCCTCTTCCATGCCGCCAAGGGCGGCTACCGGGTGTTCTGCGAGGGCGGCAACGACGGCGTGATCGCGTTCGCCCACGAGTCGCTCGACATCGTGCAGAACCGCCTGCTCGTCATGGTGCTCCAGGCGCTGCCCTTCCTGATCACCGGCGTCGCGCTGTTCTACGGCGGCAAGTACGCCGCCGCGCGCATCCGTCCGGAGTCCCGCCGGCCGGTCATCCCGAGCTAGATCACGCTCGTTGAGCCGCGCCGAAGGAGCGAAGCGACGCTGCGCGTGTCGAAGCGTCAGAGCAGGGGCCGGAGGAACTCGCCCGTGGCCGAGCTCTCGGTTGCGGCGATCTGCTCGGGGGTGCCCTTCGCGACGACGGTGCCGCCGCGGGAGCCGCCGTCGGGGCCCATGTCGATGATCCAGTCCGCGGACTTGATCACGTCGAGGTTGTGCTCGATGGTCACGACGGTGTTGCCCGCGTCGACCAGGCGCTGCAGCACGGCGAGCAGGCGCCGGATGTCCTCGAAGTGCAGGCCCGTCGTCGGCTCGTCGAGCACGTAGAGGGTGCGGCCCGTCGAGCGCTTCTGCAGCTCCGCGGACAGCTTGACGCGCTGCGCCTCGCCTCCCGAGAGCGTCGTTGCCGGCTGGCCCAGCCTGACGTAGCCCAGGCCCACTTCCGTCAGCGTCCGGAGGTAGCGCGCGATGGCCGGGATCGACTCGAAGAACTCGACGGCCTCGCTGATGGGCATGTCCAGCACCTCGGCGATGGTCTTGCCCTTGTAGTGCACCTCGAGCGTCTCGCGGTTGTAGCGCGCGCCGTGGCACACCTCGCACGGCACGTAGACGTCCGGCAGGAAGTTCATCTCGATCTTGATGGTGCCGTCGCCCATGCAGTTCTCGCAGCGCCCGCCCTTGACGTTGAACGAGAACCGGCCGGGCAGGTAGCCGCGGACCTTCGCCTCCGGCGTCTGGGCGAACAGCGCGCGGACCTTGTCGAACACGCCCGTGTAGGTGGCCGGGTTCGAGCGCGGCGTGCGGCCGATCGGGGACTGGTCGACCTGGATCACCTTGTCGATGTTGTCCAGGCCGTCGAGTGACTTGTGGCGCCCGGGAACCGCCTTCGCGCCGTAGATCGCCTTGGCGGCCGCGGTGTAGAGGATGGAGTTGACGAGCGACGACTTGCCGGACCCGGACACGCCCGTGACGGCGATGAACGTGCCGAGCGGGAACGCGACGTCGATCCCCTTCAGGTTGTGCTCTCGCGCCCCCTTGACGGCGATCTTGGTCCCGTTGCCGGGGCGCCGGATCGCGGGGACGGGGATGCTGAGCCGCCCGGAGAGGTAGGCGCCGGTCTTGGACTCCGGGTGGGCGAGCAGCTCGGCCACCGGGCCGGAGACGACGACCTCGCCGCCCCCCTCGCCCGCTCCCGGGCCGATGTCGACGGCCCAATCGGACGCGCGGATGGTGTCCTCGTCGTGCTCCACGACGATCAGGGTGTTGCCCAGGTCGCGGAGCCGGTGCAGCGTCTCGATCAGGCGCAGGTTGTCGCGCTGGTGCAGGCCGATCGACGGCTCGTCGAGCACGTACAACACGCCGACGAGGCCGGAGCCGATCTGCGTCGCTAACCGGATCCGCTGCGCCTCGCCGCCGGACAGCGTCCCGGACGCCCGCGAGAGCGTGAGGTAGTCGAGGCCGACGTCGAGCAGGAACTTCAGCCGCAGGTTGATCTCCTTGATCAACCGCGCCGCGATGGCGGCCTCGCGCTCGGTGAGCTGGAGCCCGCGCAGGAAGTCGGCCGCCTCGCCGATCGACATGTCGGCCAGCTCCGCGATGGTGCGGTCCGCCACCGTGACGGCCAGCGACGACGGCTTGAGTCGCGTCCCATGGCACGCAGGACAGGCGACCTCGCGCATGTACCCGCCCCAGCGGTCGCGCGCGGCGTCGGTCTCCGCCTCGTCGTAGCGGCGGCGGATGAACGGGATGACGCCCTCGTACTTCTGCGAGAAGGACCGCACGCGGCCGAACCGGTTCCGGTAGCTGACGACGACGTTGCCCTTCGCGCCGTGCAACAGGATGGCGCGCGCGGCGAGCGGGAGCCTCCTCCACGGCGTCGAGGTCTTGAACCCGTGCTCCTCGGCGAGCGAGCTGAGGACGTGGGCGTAGTGGGCCTTGACGGTGGGCGCGGTCCACGGCGCGATGGCGCCATCGTCGAGCGAGAGGTCCTCGTTGGGGACGATCAGCTCGGGGTCCGGGTCGAGGAGGGTGCCGAGGCCGGAGCAGTCGGGGCAGGCGCCCCAGGGGCCGTTGAACGAGAACTGGCGCGGCTCGAGCTCGTCGATGTTGACGTCGTGCTCGTTCGGGCAGCCCATCTTCTCGGAGAAGCGGCGCTCGCGCTCGGGGTCGTCGGCGGGCAGGTCGACCCAGTCGATGGTGACGACGCCGGACGCGAGCCCGAGCGCGGTCTCGATCGACTCGGTGATGCGCTGCTTGGCGTTCGGCCGGACGACGGCGCGGTCGACGACGACCTCGACGTCGTGCTTGCGGTTCTTGTCGATGGACGGCAGCTCGGTCAGCGGGTAGGTGGTCTTGTCGATGCGGACGCGGCTGTAGCCGTCGGAGATCAGCTGCCGGAACAGCTCGGCGTGCTCGCCCTTCCTGCCGCGGACGAGCGGGGCGAGGATCTGGAAGCGCGTTCCCTCCTCCTCCGACATCAGCCGGTCGACGATCTGCTGCGGCGTCTGCCTCCCGATGACGGCGCCGCAGACCTCGCAGTGCGGCACGCCGATGCGCGCGTACAGGAGGCGGAGGTAGTCGTAGACCTCGGTGATGGTGCCGACGGTGGAGCGCGGGTTGCGGCTGGTCGACTTCTGGTCGATCGACACCGCCGGCGAGAGGCCCTCGATGAAGTCGACGTCGGGCTTGTCCATCTGCCCCAGGAACATGCGCGCGTACGCGGAAAGCGACTCGACGTAGCGGCGCTGCCCCTCCGCGAAGATCGTGTCGAAGGCCAGCGACGACTTGCCCGAGCCGCTCAGTCCGGTGAAGACGATCAGCGCGTCCCTCGGCAGGTCGAGGGACACGTTCTTCAGGTTGTGGACGCGCGCGCCACGCACGATGAGCCGATCATTCACGCCCGCCATGGTACGGGTTTGCTAACTTTGCTCCCATGCCGAAACTTCGCGCGCCGTTTTCCGCGGTCCTTGACGCGGTGCGCGAGCACACCTCGATGCTCCTGGGCACCACCATCGGCTACTCCGCCGACGACTGGGCCGAGCCGACCGCGCTCGCGGGCTGGACGCGCAGCCACGTCGCCGCGCACCTGGCCGACGGCGCCCGCGGCATGGTCCGCGTGATCGACAGCCTCCGAGCGGGCTCCCCCCTGCACATGTACGCGTCCGCCGAGTCGCGCCGTCGATCGATGGAGCTGGGGGCGCTTGGCAGCGGCCTCGAGCTGCAGATCGGGCTCGACACCAGCGCCAGCGAGCTCCAGGGCAAGCTTGCCGGGCTCGAGGACGACGACCAGCAGGTCGAGTTGCGCTCCGGCTACCGCCTCTCGGCCTCCACCATCCCCCTGGCCCGCCTCAGCGAGGTCGTGCTGCACCACATGGACCTCGGCTGGCGGCTCGCCGACGACGACCTGGCCCCGGGCATCGCCCGCGCGCTGCTGAAGTTCCAGGTCTGGCGCATCGGCGCGCACCCCGACATCCCGCCGACGCTGCTGATCGCCGCCGAGGGCTACGAGGGCGAGGTAGGGCCCGACGGCCCGCGCGAGACCCTCCGCGGCCCGGCGGCGGACCTCACCGCCTGGCTCGCCCGCGGCGTCGAATCGGACCGGTTGACGCGCGGAGCGTAATTGTCTGACCCCCTCACTAGGCTGGAGGAATGCGACCGATCGAGGAACTCCAGCGCCAGGTGGCCCCCTTCGAGGTGATCTCGGACTACCGGCCCTCCGGGGACCAGCCCACCGCCATCGCCGAGCTCGAACGCCGGCTGACCGCGGGCGAGAAGGACGTCGTCCTGCTGGGCGCGACGGGCACGGGAAAGACGGCGACGGTGGCGTGGCTGTCCGAGCGGCTGCAGCGCCCGATGCTGGTGATGCAGCCCAACAAGACGCTGGCGGCCCAGTTCGCGACGGAGCTGCGCGAGCTCATGCCCAACAACGCCATCGAGTACTTCGTCTCGTACTACGACTACTACCAGCCCGAGGCGTACCTGCCGCAGACGGACACCTACATCGAGAAGGACTCCTCGCTGAACGAGGAGGTCGAGCGGATGCGGCACGCGGCCACCAGCTCGCTGCTGACCAGGCGCGACGTCATCGTCGTCGCGACGGTGTCGGCCATCTACGGCCTCGGCACGCCCGAGGAGTACCTGGAGCAGCGGGTGACGCTGCGCGTGGGCGACCGGTTCGACCGCGACCAGCTGCTGCGCCACCTCGTCGACATCCAGTACGCGCGCAACGACATCGGCGGCGGCCGGGGTACGTTCCGCGTGAAGGGCGACACCGTCGAGATCTTCCCCATGTACGAGGAGAACGCGCTGCGGGTGGAGTTCTTCGGCGACGAGATCGAGCGCATCGCCACCATGCACCCGCTGACGGGCACCGTGATCCTCGAGGAGCAGGAGGCCTATGTCTTCCCGGCCACGCACTACTCCGCGGGCGCGGAGCGGATGGAGCGCGCCATCGGGGGCATTGAGACCGAGCTGACGCACCGGCTCGCGGAGTTCGAGGCCCAGGGCAAGCTGCTGGAGGCGCAGCGGCTGCGCATGCGCACCAGCTACGACATCGAGATGATGCGCCAGATCGGCACCTGCTCCGGCATCGAGAACTACTCGCGCCACATCGACGGCCGCGAGGCGCACTCCGCGCCGTCGTGCCTCGTCGACTACTTCCCCGAGGACTTCGTGCTGGTCGTCGACGAGTCGCACGTGTCCATCCCGCAGATCGGCGGCATGTACGAGGGCGACGCCTCGCGCAAGCGCACGCTCGTCGAGCACGGATTCCGGCTGCCGAGCGCCATGGACAACCGCCCGCTGAAGTTCGACGAGTTCGTCGAGCGCATCGGCCAGACGGTGTACCTGTCGGCGACGCCGGGCCCGTACGAGATGGAGCGCGCCACCGGCGTCGTCGAGCAGATCATCCGCCCGACGGGCCTCGTCGACCCCGAGGTGGTCCTCAAGCCGACGAAGGGCCAGATCGACGACCTGATGGCGGAGGTGAACCTCCGCGTCGAGCGGGGCGAGCGCGTGCTGGTGACGACGCTCACGAAGAAGATGGCCGAGGACCTGACGGACTACCTGATGGACCACGGCATCAAGACGCGCTACCTGCACTCCGACATCGACACCATCCGCCGCATCGAGCTGCTGCGCGAGCTGCGGCTCGGCGAGTACGACGTGCTGGTCGGCATCAACCTGCTGCGCGAGGGCCTCGACCTGCCCGAGGTGTCGCTGGTGGCCATCCTCGACGCCGACAAGGAGGGCTTCCTGAGGTCGGAGCGCTCGCTGATCCAGACGATCGGCCGCGCGGCCCGAAACGTCGCGGGCCAGGTCCATATGTACGCGGACAAGATCACGCCGTCGATGGAGGCGGCGATCGGGGAGACGAACCGCCGCCGCGCCATCCAGGTGGCCTACAACACGGAGCACGGCATCGACCCGCAGCCGCTGCGCAAGCGCATCGCGGACGTCACCGAGATGCTGGCCCGCGAGGACGCCGACACCGACGAGCTCCTCGGCGCCGCGGGCACCGGCAAGCCGGGCCGCGGCAAGGGCCTCGACCCGTCGTCGATGGCCATCGGCGACCTGCGCCAGCTGATCCAGGACCTGACCGACCAGATGCACCAGGCGGCGGCGGAGCTCCAGTTCGAGGTCGCCGCCCGCCACCGCGACGAGATCTCCGACCTGAAGAAGGAACTCCGCCAGATGATCGAGGCGAACAAGTGATGCTTGACCGCCCGCCCGACCCTCCTTACCATGGCGTAAGGAGGTGTGAAATGACCGCGGCGACTATGACCAGCAAGGGACAGATCACGGTCCCGAAGGACGTCCGCGATGCGCTCGGTTTGGTGACGGGTAGTCGCGTGGACTTCACCAGGACCAAGGACGGCGTCTATGAGCTTCGCGTCGAACGCCGCCCGGTCATGAACTTGGCCGGGTCGCTGCGGTACGCCGGTCCGGCCAAGTCGATTGAGGAAATGGACGAGGCGATCGCGCGCGCCGCCGCGGAGAGCCTGCGATGATCGCGCTCGACACGAACGTGATCGTCCGGTTCCTCACCCAAGACGATGCCGACCAGGCGCGGCGGGCCGTAGCCGTCTTCGACGAGCTGACGGCGGACGAACCCGGCTTCGTATCGACGGTGGTGTGGGCCGAGTTGCACTGGGTACTGACGCGCTCCTACGGATTCACGCCGCGCGATGTCGTCGAGAGGATCGCCGGCCTTTCGGTAGCCGACGAGATCGACGCCGAGGACCCCGCGGTGGTTGCATCCGCGGTGTCCTCGGCCCGAAGAGGCGCAGACTTCGCGGACGCGCTCATCGACGCCGCCGCGAAGCGCGCGGGCTGCGACGACGTGGTCACGTTCGACAAGCGCGCCTCCACCAGGCTGGGCTGGACCCTAGTCTGAGCGCCTATAGCCCGGGCCGGACACAGGTAGGGTAGGCATGTACCTACCAGGAGGTGTGACGTGATGACTATCACCGCGCGCGAGTTCAACAGGGATGTCAGCGCCGCCAAGCGCGCGGCCGACAACGGCCCTGTGACCATCACCGACAGAGGAACCCCGGCCTACGTGCTCCTGACCGCAGCGGCATACGCGGACCTCACGGACAAGCGGTCGATCGTCGAGTGGCTTCGGTGCGACGACGACATCGTTTTCGAACCGGAACCCCTGGGCAGCCTGCCCAAGACGGCGGAGCTGTGAGCTTCCTCCTCGACACCAACGTCATCAGCGAGCTGCGCAGACGTACCGCCGACCCTTCGGTCGTCGCCTGGGCGGAGTCGCATGACCGGCACAGCGTCTACCTCAGTGCGGTGACGATCATGGAGATCGAGCTGGGAATCGCCCGAATGGAACGCCGCGACCCACGACAGGGGGCGGCGCTGCGCATATGGATGACACAGCAGGTGCTGACCGGTTTCGCCGACCGCATCCTTCCGGTCGACACGTCGGTGTCGCTCCGCGCGGCACACCTGCACGTGCCGAACCCGCGTCCGGAACGAGACGCGTTCATCGCCGCGACAGCGGCCGAGCACACGATGACGGTCGTCACCCGAAACGTCGCCGACTTTCACGACTGCGGCGTCGCCATCGTCGACCCGTGGCGCTTCGACAGCAACCCCTAGTCAGCACCCGGCCGTATAATTACGAAAGCATCCGGTAGTTAATTCCCACCCGCATTTCGCATAAAAGGCCTTGTTAAGTATGGTTTGCCTGCCTTGACGGGGTCTCGCGTAATTCGTAATGTTTGCTTCGTCAGATGCGCAAGGAAGAAGGGGAAACCGCCATGAGCACCATCACCAACATCAAGACCTGCGCCACCACGTCCTGCGCGTACAACGCGGACGGCTGCACGGCTTTCGCCGTCACCATCGCCGGAGCCGAGAAGGCGTCCTGCATCACGTTCCTCACGCTCGACGCGCGCGGCGGCCTCCCGACGGCCGACGGCCACGTCGGCGCGTGCCAGCGCCTCGAGTGCGTCCACAACGCCGACCTGATGTGCACCGCCGAGGGCGTCGACATCTCCGATTCGGCCGCCTGCCTCACCTACCAGGCCCGCTGAGCCGACCGCCCCTTTTGACCTGAAGAGGCCCCGCGAAAGCGGGGCCTCTTGGCGTGTCCGGGCAGCTCCCTCACGCGTTCTCCGCCCGCCCGAGCCGCCAGTAGCCCATGAAGGCGACGGCCCGCCGATCGATCCCGACCGTGGTGACGAGGTGACGGCGCAGCGCCGTGATCCCCGTGGCCTCGCCCGCCAGCCACGCGTAGAGCGGGGCGCTCCTCAGCGCCGCGCCGCCCTTCGCGGTGCGCGGCACCTCCCACAGCAGGCCGGCGTCGACGTCGACCTCCTCGACCCGCGCGCCGCGGCCGTCCAGCACGAGGTCCTCGGCCACCGCGGCGACGGTGTCGACCAGGTGCCGATGCCGCTCCCCCGCCTCGCGGCCGACCACCCGGTACTCGAACCCGGGATGCCGCGGCAGGTAGGCGACGTCGTCGACGCGCGGCACCTCGACCACGACCACGCCGCGCGCCTCCGCCGGGAGCTGCTCGAGGATGACGGCGATCGCCGGCGCCGCGGTCTCGTCGCCGGCCAGCAGGAACTGCCCGGTCTCCGCGGGCGGGACGAAGTCGACGCCGTAGTTGACGCCCGCGTGCGCCGTGGTCGGCGCGTAGATGCGCACCTCGTCACCGACCGACGCCCGCTCGATCCACTCGGACGCCGGACCCGAGACCTCGTGAACGACCATGTCGAGGACCACCTCAAGGACGTCGTTCCTCACCGCGCGCGTGGTGAATGTCCGAAACGGCGGCCGTCGGCCCTCCGGGAGCTCACGCCAGGCCGTGTACCAGTCCGGGCCGCCGGGCATCGCGTCGATCCCGACGCGCTCGCTGGGAAAGACCACCTTGACGCGCTGGTCGAAGCCGGGGTCGCCGTAGTCCGAGAGGTCGTCGCCGCGGAAGGTGAAGCGGCGAAAGCTCGGCGTCAGGCTCGTGATGTCGGCGACGGGGGCGCGGAAGAAGCGGTACGCGGAAGCAGTCATCTCTCGGGAACTCCTCTAACGAGGGCGTGGGCCCCGTCGGAGACGGGACCCACGCGCTCTCGACCTCGCCTGTCAGATGCGCCGGATGGGCAGCGGGGCCGAGTCTTTCACGAGGCGCGCGATCTTGTCCTCGAGTTCTCCTTGAGACGCGGCGGGAGCGTCGAAGCTCGCGTGGACGACCAAGGTCTCCTGGCGGCTGACCAGCATCACCGTGACCCCGTTCGGGTCGACATCGACGCAGAAGACCCGGTCCGCGGTGTGGTCGCACACGTTCGGCAGCGGCCCCTTGTTCACCACGACGCCGGGGACCCGCTCCACCATGACCGCCCAGCAAAGGTCCTTGAGCGCAGCCTGGTCGTAGCGGGCGATCGCGTCGAACGCCGCGTGCTCGTCGTCGACGACGGCGAACGGCCGGCTCAGCGCGTCGAGCGGCACCACCGTGGCGCCGGACAGGTCGTGCAGCACCACCTTCTCCACCTCGACGAAGCCCAGCCGGGCGCCCGGCAGCGCGAGCGTCGCCTCCACGAGGGGCGGCAGCTCGCCGCTCGACGCGAGGGTGGCCATCTCCCTGCGTCCGACCCACCCGAGGCTGCCCAGCAGGTGCGTCGATCCGGCGACGATCGCCACGGAGGGGTCCGGCGTCTTCTTGACGATGTCCATCCGCACCTCGACCTCGAAGCCCGGCGCCAGCGTTCCCAGCATGCCCTCCGGAGCCGCGGCGACGACCAGCGAGCCGTCGGCCAGCAGCCCGTGCGCGAGGAACTCGATGGACTCGTCCAGCCGGTAGGCGTAGAGCGACGCGGCGCCGGCCCCCTGCAGCATGCGAAGGGCGAGCGATACGGCCCTGGGCTCGGCCGCAACCGAGTGGTGCTCGTAGGACGTGGTCATGCCGCGCTGTCTCCATCCTCGCCAAGCAATTAGGTGATAATCGCCTTGCGGTATTCGTTAGCGAGGCTAGCCTAATCTGTCGAGTCAGCGATCGTGCAACCACGTCCAGATTTCGTCGACCTGAGCGACCGTGGCCGCCGGATCGCCAGCGTTGTCGACAATCCGGTCCGCCACAGCCAGGCGTTCCTCGCGCGTGGCCTGCGCCCGGACGCGCGCCTCCGCCTGTTCCCTCGTGACGCCATTGCGGGCCATGAGCCGGCGGATCTGGTCTTCGACCGGGAGGTCGACGACGATCACGCGGTCGAATCCGTCGACGAGCCCGGCCTCCACCAGCAGCGGGATCACGTGGACGACGACGCCGTCGGCGACCCCCTCCTCGATCTCCTCGGCGCGGGCGCGGACGAGCGGGTGGACGATGGCGTTGAGGTCGGCGCGGGCGGCGGCGTCGGCGAAGATCACCTCGGCCAGCTTCGGCCGGTCCAGGGCGCCGCCGGGCCCGAGGATGTCCTCCCCGAACCGCGCGACGACAGCGGCGAGGCCCGGCGTGCCCGGCTCGACGACCTCCCGCGCGAGGAGGTCGGCGTCGACGATGACGGCCCCCCGCTCGGTGAGCTCGTCGGCCACGAAGGACTTGCCCGACGCGATGCCGCCGGTGAGCGCGACCCGGGGGCGGCGCGGCACCGCGCCGAAGTGCAGGGTGGTCTCGCCGTAGTCGCGCGACCAGGTCTCGGCGAGGGCGGGCGGCCACTCCGGTGACCGGTCCCGGGCCGATCGTTCGACGACCACCAACGCGCGGGGCGCGAGCGCGTGCGCGGCCAGGGAGGCGAGGATCGCCTCCACCGCCTCGGTCGGGACGTCGTAGGGCGGGTCCAGGAAGACGAGGTCGAAGCGGCGGCCGGGGCTCGCGGCGACGGCCTCGGCCCGCGCGGCGCGGACCTCCGCCCGGAGGCGGAGGCCCCGCGCGTTCGCGGAGATCAGCCTCGCCGTCGGCGCGTCCGACTCGACGAGCACGACGGGGTGAGCGCCGCGGCTTGCCGCCTCCAGCCCCACCGCCCCGGAGCCCGCATACAGGTCGAGGACGGCGACGCCGTCGAGCTGCCGTTCCGGGGCCTCGTCGGCGGTGTCGAACCAGCTGGCGAGGGCGGAGAACAGCGCCTCGCGCGTGCGGTCGGTCGTCGGGCGCGTGCGCGAGCCCTTAGGGGTGTCGATCCGGCGGCCCTTTGCGCTTCCCGCGATGATCCGGCTCACGACTTCTCCATCCACTCCCCCGCGGCCAGCAGCTCGGCCTTGGTCATCAGGTCTGCCAGCAGGGGGTCACCCGCTGACCGCTCGTCGTCGAGCACGCGCTCGGCGAGGTCGCGCGCGCCGCGGATCACCTCGGCGTCGTCGAGCGCGCGCAGCAGCTTCAGCGTCCCGCCGCCGGACTGGGCCTCGCCGAGGACGTCGCCCTCGCGGCGCAGCTGGAGATCGAGGTCGGCCAGCTCGAACCCGTCCGAGGTGCGCGTCATGGCGTCGAGCCGAGCCTGCGCGTCGAGTTGGTCGCTGACCGGGGCGAGCAGCAGGCAGAGCCCGGCGTGCTCCCCGCGCCCGATGCGGCCGCGCAGCTGGTGCAGCTGGCTGAGGCCGAACCGGTCGGCGTCGAGCACCACCATGACCGACGCGTTGGGCACGTCGACCCCCACCTCGATGACGGTGGTGGCGACGAGGACGTCGATGGCGCCCTTGGCGAAGGCCGCCATGGTCTCGTCGCGCTCGGCGACCGGCTGCTTGCCGTGCACGACGCCGACGCCGAGGCCCGCGAGCGGCCCGGCGGCAAGCTGGGGCGCGACCTCCTCCACCGCGGCGAGCGTCCTGTCGCCGTCGGCCGAGACGCCCGACTCCAGCTGGGTGGCCGTGATGGCGGGGCAGACGACGAACGCCTGCCTGCCCGCGGCCACCTCCTCGCGGATCCGCTGCCAGGCCCGGTCGACCCAGGCGGGGTTCCTGAGGGTGTTCACGAAGACGGTCTGCACCGGCTGCCTGCCCTGGGGCCGCTCGCGCAGCTCGCTCACCTCGAGGTCGCCGAACACGGTCATCGCGATCGAGCGCGGGATGGGCGTCGCCGTCATGACGAGCGTGTGGGGCTTGCGCTCGGCCTTCGCCGCGAGCGCGGCGCGCTGCTCGACGCCGAAGCGGTGCTGCTCGTCGATCACCACGAGGCCGAGGTCGAAGAAGGTGACGGGATCGCTCAGCAGGGCGTGGGTGCCGACGACGATGCCCGCCTCCCCCGTGACGATGGCGTTCAGCGCGTCGCGCCGCGCGGCCGTCGACCGGCTCCCGGTGAGCAGCGCCACCCCCGTCGCGTCCGGATGGGCGCCGAGGCTGCGGCCCTCGCCGAGGTCGCCGAGGAGGGCGGTGATGGACTGGAAGTGCTGCTTGGCGAGCACCTCCGTCGGCGCCAGCATCACGGCCTGGCCGCCCGCGTCGACGACGGCGAGCATCGCGCGCAGCGCCACGAGCGTCTTGCCCGAGCCCACCTCGCCCTGCAGCAGCCGGTGCATCGGCGAGGAGCCGGCCAGCTCGTCGAAGATGGTCTCGCCGATGCTCACCTGGCCCCTCGTCAGCTCGAAGGGGAGCCGCGCGTCGAAGGCGTCGAGCAGCCCGCCGACCCGGCGCGGACGCGGCGTCGCCAGCAGGGCCGCGTTCTCGCGGCGGCGCCGCACCATGGCGAGCTGGATGCCGAACGCCTCGTCGAACTTCAGCCGTCGGATGCCCTCCTCGGCCTGCGCGAGGTCGGTCGGCTCGTGGACGGCGGTGAGCGCCTGCTCGAACGGCAGCACGCCCGCCTCGCGGACCACCCACTCGGGAAGGGTGTCGCCCGCGATGGCCGGCAGCGCCATCTGAACGGACTCGGCGATGACCCAGGTGGGCAGCTTGCCCGTCGCCGGGTACAGCCCGACCATCGTCGCGCGGCGCACGGCGCGCCCCATGGCCGCGCGCGCCGCCTGCTTCTCGGTCTTCGGCGACCCGGTGACCTCCGCGCCGTCGAGCATCACGAAGTCCGGGTGGCTGAGCTGCCGGGCGCCGTTGAACTCCGAGACCTTGCCGATGAAGATCCCGCGCGAGCCGGGCTTCAGCAGGCTGAGCCAATGGTTCGCGTACCCCATCGCCCGCTTCTGCATCTTCGGGTTGCGGGGCGCGAACAGCGTGATGGCGAGGTAGTTGCCGTTGTCGTCGGTCAGGGAGGCGTTGACGCGGATGGCGCCGTTGGACGTGGCGATGTTCGAGTGGTGCACCTTCGCGACCACCGCGACGTCCTCGCCGAACCGCAACGCACCGAAGTCCGACATCTCCGTGCCCGCGAGGTAGCGGCGGGGCACGTGCCGCATCAGATCGTCGACGGTGGCGAGCCCCAGCTTCGCGAACTCGGCGGCCGTCTTCCCGCCGACCACGTCGGAGAGCCGGCGCCCGAGCTCGCGGTAGGTGTTGGTGCGCCAGGACATGGCAGACACCCTAGCGGCGCCCACCGACAGACGGCCGTGCGTCGGTTCCGAACACAGAAAACGACGGCGGCCCGCTCGCAAGCGGACCGCCGTCGGAGGCGTCTGGGATCAGCGCGCGACCTTGCCGGCCTTCAGGCAGGAGGTGCACACGTTGAGGCGCTGCGCGGTGCCACCCACGACGGCGCGCACGCGCTGGATGTTCGGGTTCCAGCGACGGTTGGTCTTCTTCTTCGACC
>DAONOU010000017.1:0-19464 GCA_035409265.1 Arachnia sp.
CCGTGGCGAGCACGACGGCGTCGGCGGTCCAGGTCTCGGCCTTGCCGTTGACCATGTGGCGGGTCACGATGCCGCGGGCCCTGCCGTCGACGACGATCAGCTCGACCATCTCGTGACGGGCGTACATCTTGACGGTGCCGGCCGCGACCTGGCGCTCCAGCTGCTGGTAGGCGCCGATCAGGAGCTGCTGCCCCGTCTGGCCACGCGCGTAGAACGTGCGCTGCACCTGCACGCCGCCGAAGGAGCGGGTGTCGAGCAGGCCGCCGTACTCGCGCGCGAAGGGCACGCCTTGGGCGACGCACTGGTCGATGATGTTGGCCGACACCTCGGCGAGCCGGTAGACGTTGGTCTCGCGGGCGCGGTAGTCGCCGCCCTTGACCGTGTCGTAGAACAGCCGGAACGTCGAGTCGTTGTCGTTGCGGTAGTTCTTGGCCGCGTTGATGCCGCCCTGGGCCGCGATCGAGTGGGCGCGGCGGGGGCTGTCCTGGTAGCAGAAGTTGAGGACGTTGTAGCCCGCCTCGCCGAGGGTCGCGGCGGCCGCGCCACCGGCGAGGCCGGTGCCGACGATGATGACCGACAGCTTGCGGCGGTTCGCCGGGTTGACCAGGCGCGCCTGGAACTGGCGGGTCTTCCAGACCTTCTCGATCTCGAGGCCGGTGGGCGCCTTGGTGTCGGCGATGTCGGCGCCTTCAACCCAGAAGTCACTAGTAGTAGCAGTGGTAGACATCAGATCACCCTAAACAGGACGGCGAGGGGCATGATCATGAAACCGACGTAGAGGACGACGGCGACGACGATCGCGAGGAGGTTCAGGTTCTTGCGGGCCAGCGCGCTGGTGTTGGCGCCGAGCGTCGTGAAGGCGCTCCAGACGCCGTGCCTGATGTGCATGCAGATCAGGACCATGCAGACCGCGTAGAGCGCGACCATCCACCACTGGGTGAAGCTCGCGACCACCATGCTGTGGGGCTCGTCGCCGCTGCCGCCGAACGAACCGGGGATGATCGTGAACTGGATCAGGTGGAAGACGACGAAGGCCGCGATGATGACGCCGCCCCAGCGCATGGTGCGCGCCGAGTACGTCTGAGCGACGCGCTTGCTGTTGACGTACTTGTCGCCACGGTTCTTGATCGTGTCGCGCGAGAGCGTCGCGGCGGACCAGATGTGCAGGCCGATCGCCGCGAGCAGCCCGAATCGGAAGATCCAGATGAACTGCCCGTGAGGCATGAACGGGTACAAGAGGTCGTTCTTGAGCCAGTGCGCGTAGTGATCGTAAGCGTCGAAGCTCACGAACATCTTCAGGTTGCCGTACATGTGCACGAGCAGGAAGGCGATCATCGCCAAGCCGGTCACCGCCATGACGACCTTCTTGATGACCGTTGATCGCAACGCTCGTTGATGAATGGTAAGTGTTGTTGCCACGGGCTCACTCTAGCCAACAGAGAGGCCGCGAGTGAGGCAGGGGGCAGGTTAAACGAATCTTCCCGAAAAACGAAATTACGCGCCTACTTCGTCACGTATTTTCGCTCCTAGCTAGGGGGTTGCCAGGTCGGGGCGGCGCTCGCGTGTGCGCGCCTCGGCCTGCTCCCTCCGCCACGTGGCGACGAGACCGTGGTTCCCGCTAAGGAGCACGTCGGGCACCTCGCGGCCGCGCCACACGGGCGGCTTCGTGTAGTTCGGATACTCGAGCAGCTGCGCGTTCCCGGCCGAGTGCGACTCCTCCAGCAGCGACTCCGGGTTGCCCAAGACCCCGGGCAGGAGCCGGACGACGGCCTCGACGATCGCGAGCGCCGCGACCTCTCCCCCGTTGAGCACGTAATCGCCGAGGCTCACCTCCACCACCTCGTACCGCTCGTGGCAGTGGTCGACGACGCGCTGGTCGATCCCCTCGTAGCGACCGCACGCGAACACCAGCCGCTCCTTGGCCGCCAGCTCGTAGGCCAGCTCCTGCGTGAACGGCCGCCCCGCGGGCGTCGTGACGATCACCGTCATCGGCAGCGGGGACGCCTCCTCCAGCGCATCCAGCGCCTCGCCCCACGGCTCGGGCTTCATCACCATGCCGGCTCCCCCGCCGTACGGGGTGTCGTCGACGGTGCGGTGCCGGTCGTGGGTCCAGTCGCGGAGGTCGTGCACGGCGAGGTCGACGGTGCCTGCGGCGATGGCCTTCCCGACGAGGCTCAGCCGCAGCGGCGCGAAGTAGTCGGGGAAGATGCTGACGGCGTCGATCCTCATTCGTCGTCCTCCAGCAGGCCCGCAACGTCGGCGAGCCGCACGTTCCCGGCGTCCACGTCGACGACGGGGACCAGCGCCTGCACGAACGGCACCATGCGCTCCTCCCCGGCGACGTCGCACACCAGCACGTCCTGCGCGGGCAGGTGAGCCACCTCGGTCACCGTGCCGACGCGGGTCCCGTCGTGGCTCAGCACCGCGAGGCCGACAAGCTGCCTGTCGAAGTACTCCTCCGGCTCGCTCGGACGCTCC
Source organism: Arachnia sp. (assembly GCA_035409265.1). Taxonomy (GTDB): domain Bacteria; phylum Actinomycetota; class Actinomycetes; order Propionibacteriales; family Propionibacteriaceae; genus Arachnia. The sequence goes on from DAONOU010000017.1 coordinate 2,479, forward strand.
GAGGCGGGGACCCGGGCGTGCAGCAGCTGCCCGGTGAGCGCCTCGACGGCGGTCCTGTCCGGGTACCCGACGAGGGTCACGGCCAACCGCCCGCGGTTCCAGCGCACGCCCGCGATCTCGACCTTCCTGCCTGTGGCCCCCAGAAGAAGCTTCGCGCCGGGGAAGAACCTGCGCCCGGGCTCGTCGGTGCGCAGATCGACGGCGATCTCGCCGCGGATGCCGACCGCGCGGCCGAATCGGCCGACGGTGACCTCGATGGTGTCGCTCATGCTTCCTCCTCGGGAGACGAGCGACGCCGGCCGAGCGATTGCTCGACCGGCGTCGGTGCGGTTTGTTCTCGTGCTCGGCCTCTTGGTCTCGACACGGCTCCGGCGCTTCGCGCGCGGACCCGGCTCAACCAGCGGGACTAGCGGCGGCGAGGGCGATCCACGTCGACGAAGTCGACGCGGATGCTCTCCTTGCCCGCCAGCGCGCCGATCACGGTGCGCAGGGCCTGCGCGGTGCGGCCCTGGCGGCCGATCACCTTGCCGACGTCCTCGGGGTGCACGCGCACCTCGAGGAGCCGGCCGCGGCGCAGATCCTTGTCCTTGACGGTCACGTCGTCGGGGTTCGAGACGATGCCCGCGACGAGGTGCTCCAAGGCGTCGGCCAGCATGTTCACTCGCCCTCGGCGGGGGCCTCGGCCTCAGCGGCGGGCGCCTCCGCGGCCTTCTTGGCGTCGTCGTCGGCCTTCTTCTTGGCCTTCGAGATCGCGGGCGCGGTGGCGCCGGCGTCCTCGGCAAGGGCCTTGGCGAACTCGGCCTCGCGGTCGCGACGCTCCGGCTGCGGGTCGATGCCCGACGGGCTGGTGTCGCCGGTGAACTTCTGCCAGTCGCCGGAGCGCTTGAAGATCGCGACGACGGCCTCGGTCGGCTGGGCGCCGACGCCCAGCCAGTACTGCGCGCGCTCGGAGTCGACGCGGATCACGCTCGGGTCGTTCTTCGGGTGGTACAGGCCGATCTCCTCGATGGCCTGGCCGTCGCGCTTGGCGCGCGAGTCGATGACGATGATGCGGTAGTGGGGCGAGCGAATCTTGCCGAGTCGCTTCAGGCGAATCTTGGTTGCCACTGGTGTGGTTTCTCCTGTTACTCAAGGTGCCTGCGGCCGCAGGCGAGTGGATGGACGCGCTGTTGCGTGTGGGGCACGCGCGGCGCAAACCTAAGGGACTCCCCCGCCCGCGTGAGAGGGCACGAGCGAAGAAGGTGCAGCGGACATTGTGCCAGATCCCGACGGCTCCGCCCAAACACGCGTCGCCAGCCGGATAGGCTCGACGGATGCAGATCTCAGCGGAGGAATTCGAGCTCCTCGTCGAGGAGGCGCTCGGCGAGCTTCCCGAGCAGCTGGTCGACGGCGTCGACAACCTCATCTTCGTCATCGAGGACGAGCCCGAGGACGGCTCCGACACGCTGGGCATCTACGACGGCGTCGCGCTCACCGAGCGCCACCAGTACGGCTTCGGCCAGCTGCCCGACCGCATCGTCGTGTTCCAGGGCCCGCTGACGCGCATGTGCCACGACGAGGACGAGCTGTACGACGAGATCTGGATCACGCTCGTCCACGAACTGGGCCACTACCACGGCATCGAGGAGGACAAGCTCCACGAGCTGGGGTGGGGGTAGGTCAGAGCACTCGCCCTCTCAACACGCGGGCGACCGGGCGGTACAGGGTCGAGAGGTCGGCGCGGGGGTCGGCGTCGAGCACGATGAGGTCGGCGCTGGCGCCCGGGGTCAGGATGTCGGCGCCCAGCCATGCGCGCGCCCGCCAGCTGGCGGCGCCGACGGCGAACTCGGCTCCCCCGACCGCGGCAAGCTCCTCGATCTCCTCGCGGACGCAGCCGTGCGGGACCACGGTGCCGGCGTCGGTGCCCGCGTACACGGCGACCCCGGCCTCGACGGCCTTCCCGATGGTCTCGCGGCGACGCTCGTACAGATCGGTCATGTGGGCGAAGTAGGCGGGGAACTTCTCCCTGGCCGGCGCCGCGTACTGCGGGAAGCGCGCCAGGTTGATCATCGTCGGCACCAGCGCCGTGCCGCGCTCCGCCATCTGGGCGATCACGTCGTCTGACATGCCCGTGCCGTGCTCGATGCAGTCGATGCCCGCGGCCACCAACTCCGCGACGGACTGCTCGCCGAAGCAGTGCGCGGTCACGCGCGCTCCCTCCTCGTGGGCGACGGCGATGGCCGAGGCCGCGACGTCGGCGGGCCAGAGCGGGGCGAGATCGCCGACCGAGCGGTCGATCCAGTCGCCGACGAGCTTGACCCACCCGTCCCCGGAGCGCGCCTCGTGGCGCACCTGGGCGACCAGGTCCTCCGGCTCCACCTCCGCGCCGAGGTTCCGCAGGTACCGCTTGGGGCGCGCGACGTGCCGGCCCGCGCGCAACAGGCGCGGGAGGGCGTCGTCGGCCTGGACCCAGCGGGTGTCCGACGGCGACCCGGCGTCGCGGATCAGCATGGTGCCCGCCGCGAGGTCGGCCTGGGCCTGCGCCCGGGCGGTCTCGGCGCTGACCGCCCCCTCGGGGCCGAGGCCGATGTGGCAGTGCGCGTCGACCAGGCCGGGGATGACCCAGCCCTCGGTGGCGAGGGAGTCGGCGCTGGGGATCGGCTCTGGGTGCAGGACGCCGTCGGCGATCCAGAGGTCGACGACCTCGTCGCCGGGAAGCAGATGACCGCGAATGTGAAGGGCGCCGCTCATGGCGCCAGCCTACCGACGCGCGCTCAGCCCCCGGCGGCGGCCTCGGCCTCCGCGAGCAGGCGGTGCGTCTCGGTGTTGGTCGGCGCGTAGTCCAGGGCGTCCCGGAGGGTGGCGGCGGCCTCGTCGGCGTGGCCCGCGAGAAGCTGGGCGCGGCCGAGGGTCTGGGCGCACTCCGTCGACCGCGGCAGCCGCGCGCACGCGTCCTCCAGCGCGGGGATGACCGTTGCCGGGTCGGCGCGGCCTTCCTCGGCCAGCGCGACCACGGCGTAGGCCGCGCGGCGCACGAAGTCCGGGTCCCAGGACTTCGAGGCCAGCGTCTCGTCGAGCCGGATGTCCGCGTCGGTCTCCCCGGCGACCGCGGCCTCGACGTCCGCGTACAGCCGCGCCTCCGACACCGTCGTCAGCGCGCCGACGACGAGCGCCCACGCCGCGACGGCCGCGAGCGCCGCCGTCGCCAGGCTCGTCCGACGCCAGGGCGCGGCCAACGCACCGCCGACGCACAGCAGCAACGGGCCGATCGCCCACAGCGTCGTGAAGTGGAAGCACAGCGCGACGCCCGCGCCGACGCTCGCCAGCAGCGCGCCCGTCGCCCAGTCGGACCGGGAGCGCCACAGCAGCGCGAGCACCATGATCGCCGCGGCGGACGCGGCGATCAGCCCGATAGCGCCGGTCGACGCCAGGACCTGCAGCACCACGTTGTGCGGCGCGTCCGGCGGGTTCTCCGGGCCGATCACTCTGGCCCACTCCTCGGACTGGAAAGCTCCGATCTCGTCGACGAACCGCGATGGGCCTGCCCCCGTGACGGGGTACGCGCCCGCGAGCGCCAGCGTCTCGCGCCACATCAGCAGCCGGCCGTCGACCGTCTGCCCGGCGAGGCCCCGGCCGAGCAGCCGGGCCCTCGTCGCCGGGATCGCCAACACCAGCGCGGCGGCTGCGAGCAGGAGCCCGCCGAGCCACGCGACCGCACCCCACCGTCGGGCCTTGACAAGCAGCGCGACGGTGAGGATCAGGATCGCGACGAGGCCGAGCCACCCTCCGCGCGACGCGCTGAGCACCACGACGACGGCGCCTGCCCCCGCACCCGCCCACAGCCACGCGTACCGATGTTCGACGGCGTGCCAGAGCAGCACGCCGACGCCGGTCAGCCCGACGATCGCGAGGTCGGAGGCGTTGCCGACCGCGGTGACGACGCGCGCGCCGTCCTGCATCGTCTCCCACACGGCCTGCGCAGCAAGCACGACCTGGAGCGCGGCCAGCGCGAGCAGCGCCTGCTGAACCCGCCGCCCGCCGATCGCAACGGCCCCCGCGGCAGCCAACCCGAGGTAGAGCAGCAGCATCCCGAGGCCCTCGTAGCGCGGGAAGCGCCCCATGAGCGAGAGCGCGGGGGTCGCCCCAAGGAGCGCGGCGACGACGAACGCCGCGAGCGCGGCCCCCGCCGCGATCAGCACCCGGGCGTCGAGAAAGACCCGGGTCGAGCGCAGCGCGACCGCGGCGGCGACCAACACCACGGCCGCGACGATGAGCCGCAGCGCTGCCCCGGGATCCGCTCCCCAGCGGAACTCGGCCAGCGGCAGCAGCAGGATCCCCGCCCAGACCGCAACGCCGGATGCGACCGGGGCGGCCGGGCGGGGATCCCGCGGCTCATTCGAAGCTATCGACGCCTCACTTCATCTTCACGCTGACCGTCTCCCCCCGCCCGGGCGAGATCGGCCTAGAACTTGGGCTTGTTCTCGTCGAACATCTTCTGCAGCTCCGGGGGGAGCTGGAAGTCGTCCATGGTCTGGGGGATCTGCGGGGCGGCGGGCTGCTGGCCCGGCTGCGGCCGACGCTGGGCGGGGCGCGGCGCGGGCTTCTTTCCCTTGCGCTTGCTCGTCACCGGCTTCTTGGAGCCCGCGCGGCGGCCAGCGCCCATGCCTGGCAGCCCCGGCATGCCTCCGCCGGCCATCGCCTCCATCATCTTGCGGGCCTCGACGAAGCGGTTGACGAGCTTGTTCACCTCAGAGACCTGCACACCGGCACCTCTGGCGATGCGGGCGCGGCGCGAACCGTTGAGGATGGACACGTCGTCGCGCTCGGCCGGGGTCATCGAGTAGATGATCGCCTCGATCCGGTCGATCTCCTTCTCGTCGATCTCGTTGATCGCCTGCTTGAACTGCCCGGCGCCCGGCAGCATGCCGAGGATCTTCGACATCGGACCCATCTTGCGCAGCTGCTGCATCTGGGAGAGGAAGTCCTGGAGGCCGAACTTGTTCCTGCCCATCAGCTTCTCGGCGGCGGCGCGCGACTGCTCCGCGTCGAAGGTCTTCTCCGCCTGCTCGATGAGGGTGAGCATGTCGCCCATGCCGAGGATGCGCGAGGCCATCCGGTCGGGGTGGAACATGTCGAAGTCGTTCAGGTTCTCGCCGTTGGAGGCGAACATGATCGGCTTGCCGAGCACCCGCGCGATGGAGAGGGCCGCGCCGCCGCGGGCGTCGCCGTCGAGCTTGGTGAGGACGACGCCGTCGACGCCGACGCCCTCGTCGAACGCCTTCGCGGTGTTGACGGCGTCCTGGCCGATCATGGCGTCGACGACGAACAGCGTCTCGTCCGGGTTGACCGCCGCCTTGATGTCGGCGGCCTGCTGCATGAGCTCCTGATCGACGCCGAGTCGGCCCGCGGTGTCGACGATCACGACGTCGTACAGCTTGTGTTCGGCGTGCGCGATGGCGCGGCGGGCGACGTCGACCGGGTCGCCGACGCCGTTGCCGGGCTCGGGCGCGAACACGTGCACGCCTGCGCGCTCGCCGACGATCTGCAGCTGAGTGACGGCGTTGGGGCGCTGGAGGTCGGCGGCGACGAGCAGCGGCGTGCGCTTGTTCTCCTTCAGCCACAGGCCCAGCTTGCCCGCGAGCGTCGTCTTGCCCGCGCCCTGGAGGCCGGCGAGCATGATCACCGTCGGGGGCCGCTTCGCGTGCCGGATGGCCCGGGCCTCGCCGCCGAGGATCGAGACGAGCTCCTCGTCGACGAACTTGACGATCTGCTGGGACGGGTTCAGCACCTTCGACAGCTCGGCGTCGAGCGCACGGGCCTTGACCGAGGCGACGAACTCCTTGACGACGCCGAGGTTGACATCGGCCTCGAGCAGGGCGATGCGGATCTCGCGCATCGTCGCGTCGATGTCGGCCTCCGTGAGGCGCCCCTTCGCGCGCAGCCCCTTGAAGACGGACGAGAGCCGGTCCTGCAGCGTGTCGAACACTTGGTTGTACCCTTCGCAGATGTGCGTGATCGCGCCCAAGGATACTTGACCGCGAGGCCTTCCCGCGGCCCCCTAAAGCGCGAGAACCAGCCTCAACCCGGCGTCGACCCGGTTCATGAGATGACGCGGAAGCACGCCGATCGCCCTGACCATGCGCAACCGATCGACGACGAGGGTCTGCGAGACGTTGACGACGCAGTCCTTGGGGAGCCCCGCATCGCCCTGTTCCAGTTCGACGTTGCCAGGGGCCGCTGCGAGCCGCATGTTGCTGGTCAGGGCCGTGACGATCACGGTGCCGATGCGCGAACGGTTGTAGCGGTCTGAGGACACGACGAGCACGGGGCGCTCGTACCCGGGCTCGGATCCGAAGGGCTCCCCGAAGTCCGCCCACCACACCTCCCCGCGGGCTACCACTCCCAGCCCCCGGCATCGATGAGGGCGCGCCCGGTGTTCGACGGTGTCGAGGTAGGCAACTCGTCGGCAAGGGCGTCAAGGGCCGCGGTCACTGGGTCGACGCCTCGGCGCTCCAAGAACTCACTCATGGCGCGCGTGTACAGCTGCGAACGGCTCCAACCGAGCTGCTCCGCCGCGCGGTCCGCCTCGCGGAAGACGTCGTCGGGAACTGAGATGGCTGTCTTCATCACCCAAGTATAACCGGTATTACCACAGGGGTAAGGCCGCTCCCCGAACACGGTGCCGCTACCCGACAGACCCGAGCGCGAGCGGGAGGACCGCGTCGGCACCCGCCTGGCGGAGCAGGCGACCGGCGACCGTGACGGTCCAGCGGGAGTCGATCAGGTCGTCGACCAGGAGGACGGGGCCGCGGAGCGACGCCAGCCGGCTCGCCATCGCGGGCGGCACGGAGAACCGCGACCACAGGTCGCGCACCCGGTAGGCGCTGTTGACCGCCGAAAGGGACGCGTCGGCGTGCAGGGCCAGCGGGCCGAGCGGCTCCAACCGTCCCGCCCTCGCGATGCCGGTCGCCAGCGCCTCGACGAGGCCCGGCCGCCCGACGCTGGGCACCCACACCACCGCGACGGGGCGCTCGGCCCAGTCCCACTCCTTCAGAACACGCAGGCAGGCCGAGGCCAGCGCCGGAGGGAGGGCCCGGTCCATCGGGCGCCCGTCGCGGTCCGGGGCGAACAGCTCGCGCAGCGCGTTGCCGTACCCGAGGTCGGTCAGCCGCGCGATCACGCGGCCTTCCTCGACCTGTTCCGCTGCGGGGATCTTGCCCTTGACCGGCGCGCCCTGGTGGGTGACGCCGACCCGGTCCAAGCCCTGCGGCCACAGCGCGCGGGGCGCGATCTCGACGCCCACCCGCTCCAGCGTCGCCTGAGCGCCGCGCTCCGACTCCAGCGATACGCCCGTCGGATACCACGGCCCGGCGCACGCGTCGCAGCGTCCGCAGGGCGCGCTGTCGGGGTCGTCGAGGGAGCCCGTCAGGAAGGCCATCCGGCAGCTCGAGCCGTTCTGGTAGGCGAGCATGGCGCGCTGCTCGGCGACGCGGGACTCGGCGATCCGGTCGTAGCGCTCCTTGTCGAACGCCCATCCCCGCCCGGTCGCGAGCCAGCCGCCCTGCACGTACTCGACGACGCCGTCGACGGCCAGCACCTTCAGCAGCAGCTCCAGCTGGCTGCGGCGGAGGTCCACGCGGGCCTCGATGGCGGCGGCCGACAGGGGACGGTCGGACTCGGCGAGCGCGGTCAGCACCGCGTCGGCGCGCGCCTCGGTGGGCATCGCGTTGGTGGCGAAGTAGTGCCAGATCTCCCTGTCCTCCGCGCCCGGCAGGAGCAGGACGTCGGCCCGATCCGTGGCGCGCCCGGCGCGGCCGACCTGCTGGTAATACGCCACCGGGGAGCTGGGCGAGCCGAGATGGACGACGAACCCGAGGTCCGGCTTGTCGAAGCCCATGCCCAGGGCGGACGTCGCGACCAGCGCCTTCACCTCGTTGCCCTTCAGCGCCTGCTCGGCGGCGAGCCGGTCGGCCGGGTCGGTGCGGCCCGTGTAGGCGAGCACCCGATGCCCGGCCTTGGCCAGCAACGCGGCGGTCTCCTCAGCCGACGACACCGTCAGGCAGTAGACGATGCCGCTGCCCGGCAGGTCGGCGAGGTGCTGCGTCAGCCACGCCAGGCGTCGCCACGACGTGCCGAGCTCCAGCACGCCCAAGCGCAGCGAGTCGCGCGCCAGGCCTCCCCGCAGCGTGAACACCTCGTGGCCGCCCGCGGCCATCTGCTCGGCGACGTCGTGCACCACGCGCTCGTTGGCCGTCGCCGTGGTCGCGAGCACCGGCACGTCGGCGGGCAGTTCGGCGATCAGCGTGCGGATGCGACGGTAGTCGGGCCTGAAGTCGTGTCCCCAGTCGCTGATGCAGTGCGCCTCGTCGATCACCAGGAGCCCCGCCGTGCCGATCAGCCGGGGCAGCTGCTCCGCCCGGAACCGAGGGTTGACGAGCCGCTCCGGCGAGACCAGCAGGACGTCGAGCGCGTCGTCGTCGAGCAGCCGCTCGATCTCGGACCACTCCGTGACGTTGGCGGAGTTGATCGCGGCGGCGCGGACGCCCGCCCGCTCGGCGGCGGCAACCTGGTCGCGCATGAGGGCAAGCAGCGGCGACACGATCAGCGCCGGCCCGGCCCCGGCGCGGCGCTGCAGGAGTGCCGCGATGAAGTAGACGGCGGACTTGCCCCATCCGGTGCGCTGCACGACGAGCGCGCGCCGGTGCTCCGCGACCAGGGCCTCGATTGCCTCGAACTGCCCGTCGTGGAACTCGGCCGCCGGGTTGCCGGTCAGCGCCTTCAGGGCGGTCAAGGCCTCCTCGCGCAGCCCCGCGGTGCCGCGCGCGACGGCGCCTCGGGTCGGAACGGGCGGCCGCGCGGGACCGGGGGAACGCGGGGGCGCGGGGCGCGCGTCGGCCAGGTCGGCGGGCGGCTCGCCCCACGGGTCCGGCGGCAGCTCGTCGTACTCCGGCGGCGGTTCCTGGTCCCACGGTTCAGTCATGCGAGCAACCCTCCCATGACCCACCGACAATTACTCCCCCAGGATGCCCTGGACGAAGCCCTCCGGGTCGAACGGGGCCAGGTCGTCGACGCCCTCGCCCAAGCCGACGAGCTTGACCGGGACGCCCAGCTCGCGCTGGACCTGGACCACGATGCCGCCCTTAGCGGAGCCGTCGAGCTTGGTGAGGACGATGCCGGTGACGTCGACGACCTCGGCGAAGATGCGTGCCTGGGTCATGCCGTTCTGGCCGGTGGTGGCGTCGAGGACCAGCAGCACCTCGGTGACGGGGGCCTTCTTCTCGATGACCCGCTTGACCTTGCCGAGCTCGTCCATCAGGCCCGTCTTGGTGTGCAGGCGGCCGGCGGTGTCCACGAGGACGACATCGGTGCCGTCCGCGACGCCCTTGGCGACGGCATCGAACGCGACCGAGGCCGGGTCGGCGCCGTCGACGTCGCTGCGCACGGTCTCGACGCCGACGCGCTCGCCCCAGGTGGCGAGCTGCTCGGCGGCGGCGGCGCGGAAGGTGTCGGCCGCGCCGAGCACGACCGACTTCCCGTCGGCGACCAGCACGCGGGCCAGCTTGCCGACGGTGGTGGTCTTGCCGGTGCCGTTGACCCCGACGACGAGCACCACGGCGGGGTCGCCGTCGTTCGCGGGGGTCAGGTTCAGGGAACGGTCGAGGCCGGGGTCGACCAGGCGCAGGAGCTCGGCGCGCAGCACCTCGCGGGCCTTCGCCGGGTCGGCCACGCCGTCGACGGCGAGCTGCTTGCGCAGCGCGTCGGTGAGTTCGGTGGCGGGGCCGACGCCGAGGTCGGAGGTGATGAGGGTGGTCTCGAAGTCGTCCCAGACGTCGGCGTCGATCTTGTCGACCGACAGCAGGTCGGCCAGCGCGCGCGCCAGCGCGTTGTTGCTGGACGACAGCCGACGGCGCAGGCGCGCCCACCGCGACAGCGGCGCCTCGGGCTCGTCGAGCGCGGGAACCTCGGGCTCGACGACCTCTGGCGCGGCCGGGGCCGGCTCGGGCTCCACGGAGGGAGCGGCGGGTTCCTCCTCGGAGGGCTCCTCGACGGTCTCGGGCTCGGCCGACGGGGTCAGCTCGGGCTTGGCCTGCGCCTGGAGCTCGCGCTGCCTGCGCCCGTCCACGGCGATGATGACGCCGCCGACGACCAGCGCGATTCCGACGATGGCAAGTACTGTCCAGAAGATCCACACGGCGGACATCCTACTGGCGCGGGCTCACGAAGCCCGATTCACGGTCTCCCGAAGGTCAGCGGGTCGACGCGCGCTCGTCGAGCCGCTCGAGGAACCGGGGCATCTGCCCGCGGCCGCTCATGTGCAGCTCGGTGGCCTCCGCGATGTCGTTCAGCTTCTGTCGCTTGAGGGTGACATGGCCGGAAGAGATGGCCACGACATAGAAGACGGCCACCGCGAGAGCGACGACCAGCAGCACCGCGAAGACGGCTGCGAACGACATGAGAGACCTTTCAAAATGCTTCTTTGGGGGTGTCAATCAAGTGTGCCACCGTGGCCTGCCCACACCGAATCGACACGCGCGAGGCACCGATTCTGAGACGAGTGGTTAGTCGGTGTGGAGGCGCTGGCTGACGACGGTGGAGATGCCGTCGCCGCGCATGGTCACGCCGTAGAGCGAGTCGGCGATCTCCATCGTGCGCTTCTGGTGCGTGATCACCAGAAGCTGGGAGTTGGCGCGCAGCTCCTCGTAGATGCTCAACAGGCGGCCGAGGTTCGCGTCGTCGAGCGCCGCCTCCACCTCGTCGAGGATGTAGAACGGGCTGGGGCGCGCGATGAAGAGGCTGACGAGGAAGGCGACGGCGACCAGCGAGCGCTCGCCGCCGGACAGCAGCGACAGCCGCTTGACCTGCTTGCCCGCCGGGCGGGCCTCGACCTCGACGCCGGTGGTGAGCCAGTCGCCGGGATCGGTGAGGATCAGGCGACCCTCGCCTCCGGGGAAGAGGCGGCCGAAGACGTCGCTGAAGCTCTTCTCGACGTCGCGGTAGGCGGCCTCGAAGACCTCCTGGACGCGTTTGTCGACCTCGGCGACGATCTCCAGCAGGTCGGTGCGGGTCTGGCGCAGGTCCTCCAGCTGCTCCGCGAGGAACTGGTGGCGCGCCGTCATCGCCTCGAACTCCTCGAGCGCGAGCGGGTTCACGCGGCCGAGGATGGCGAGGTTGCGCTCGGCGGCGCGCAGCCGGGCCTGCTGGCGGTCGCGATCGTACGCGACGGGCTCCGGCACCTCGTCCTCGTCGGTGAGCGCGGTGCCGTCCGGCCTGGTCAGCACGGGAACGGGCCGGTCCGGGCCGTACTCGGAGACCAGCGGCCCCGGCTCGAGACCCAGCTCGCTCAGCGCCCTGTCGGTCAGCTGCTCGATGCGCATCCGGAACTCGATGCGGACCATCTCGTCGCGGTGCGCGCCGCGGACGATCTCGTCGAGCCGGGTGGCCGCGGCCTTCGTCTCGTGCCGGGCGCGCGTGGTTCCCGCCTCGGCCTCGCGCCGGGCCTGATCGGCGTCGTCGCGCTGCGCGGTGGCCCGCTGCCGCGCGATCTCGACGAGGTCGGCAACCCGCAGCGCCCCCTCGTGCACGGCCCGGGCGACCTCGGCCTCGCGGCGCAGCTGCTCGGCCCGGGCCTTCGCCTTGGCTCGGGACTGCCGCTCGTGCTGGGCCGCGCGCTGCAGCGCGTCCGCCCTGCCCGCGATCGCCTTCAGCTGCTCCTCGATGCTGCGCAGGGCCAGGCGCGCGTCCATCTCCGCCTGGCGCGCCCGGCGCGCTTCGGCCGCCTTCTGGTCGCGGTCCGTCGCGTCGGGCTCGGCGACGTCGTCCTCGGCGGACGCGGCTTCGAGCCGGGTGGCGAGCTCCGCCAACTGCTCCTCGTCGCGCTGCCGGGCGGCGGTGGCGGACACGATCGCCTCGGAGAGGCGCTCGGCCTCCTTCAACGCGGTGGCCTGCGCCTGCCGGAACGACCCGAGCTGGTCCGCGACGGCGGCCAGCTTCGCGTCGGAGTCGTGGAGCTCGGCCAGCGCGGCCTCCTCGTCCGCCCGCGCCTCGGCCAGCGCGGAGCCGGCCCGCTCCGCCTCGAACCGCAGGCGCTGCGCCTCGTGATCGGCCTCGGCGAGCGCGGCCTCGGCCTCGGCCAGCTGCGCGTGCAGCTCCAGCAGCGACGGCGCCGCCGCGGCCCCGCCCTCGACGAGCCAGGCCGACACCCACTCCCCCGCTCGGGTCACCGCCGCGATCGAGGGATCGGCGACGACGACGGCGGCCGCCGCGTCGGCGTCCTCGACGGCGACCACGCCGGCCAGCAGGCGATCGAGCGCCCCCGCCAGGTCGGCGGGTGCGGAGACGAGCGCCCTGGCCGCGAGGCCCGACACGGGATGCGGGGCGGGTGCCGGCGCGCCCGCCACCACCAGCGGCGCCCGGCCCAGCCCGCCCGCGGCGAGGTACCCGGCGGCCCCGACCGCGCCGTCCAGGCCGTGCACGACGACGGCCTCGGCCGCACCGCGCAGGGCCGCGTCGATGGCGGCCTCCCAGCCCGCCTCGACGGTGAGCCGCTCGCTCAGCCGCCCCTGGACCTCCGGCCGCCCAGAGCCGAGCAGCTCCGCCGCCCCGTCCTTGCGCTCGCTCATGAGGCGCAGCGCCTCGACGCGCGCGCCCAGCGCGGCGCGCGCCTTCGCGTTGTCCGCCTCCCTGGCCTTGACGGCGTGGGCCTCGGCGTCGGCGGCCTCCACGAGGGCCGCGGCGCGTTCGTAGACGGCGTCGAGGTCCGACTCGGAGGCGCCCAACCCCGCCAGCGAGGACTCGGTCTCGTGATAGCTTCGCGCGGCGTGCTCCGCCCGTGCCTCCGCCTCGCCGCGGCGGGCCTCCAGGCGGGAGACCTCCTCGCCGGAGGCCTCGAGGCGCGCCTGCGTGCTCGAGACCCGGCCCGCCAGGCGGGCGAGGCCCTCGCGGCGGTCCGCGATCGCGCGCAGCGCGGCGCTGTAGGCCTGCTCCGCCGCGGAGTGCTCGTGCTCGGCGCCGCCGCGACGCAGGGTCGCGTCGGTCAGCGCGCCGTTGGCAGCGTCCGCGTCCGCCCGAAGCGCGTGCTCGCGGGCGCGGATCTCGGTGGCCTCGGCCTCGAGCGCCTCCGGGTCGCGGCCGCCGACGTCGAGGGCGGGCTGATTCTCCCCCATCCGCATCCGCTCGGCGGAGATCGAGATGGTGGTGCCGACGCGCTCCCGCAGGGCGGCGAGGGCGTACCACTGCTCCTGCGCGGCGTCGAAGTCCGCGGCGGCGGCCCGAAGCCTGCGCTCGGCGGCCTCCTCGCCGGCCTGCGCCTGGGCGACGGCCTGCTCGGCCCGGGCCCGCGCCTCGGCCGCGGCCGCCTCGTCGGCGAGCTCCGCGGCGAGCTGGGCCTGCGCCGTCGCCAGGTCGTCGGCCAGGAGGCGGGCCTTGGCGTCGCGCAGCTCCGCCTGGATGACCGCGGCCTTCCGCGCGGCCTGCGCCTGCCGGCCCAGCGGCTTCAGCTGGCGAGACAGCTCCGCGACAAGGTCCTGCAGCCGCTCGAGGTTCGCCTTCGTCGCCTCCAGCTTCCGCAGCGCCTTCTCCTTGCGCTTGCGGTGCTTGAGGACACCCGCGGCCTCCTCGATGAAGCCGCGCCGCGACTCCGGCGTCGCCTGCAGGATGGCGTCCAGCTGCCCCTGCCCGACGATGACGTGCATCTCGCGCCCGATGCCGGAGTCGCTCAGCAACTCCTGCACGTCGAGCAGCCGCGCGGTGGTGCCGTTGATGGCGTACTCGCTTCCCCCGCTGCGGAACATGGTGCGGGTGATGGTGACCTCGGAGTACTCGATCGGCAGCGCGCCGTCGGAGTTGTCGATGGTCAGCTCGACCTCCGCGCGGCCGAGCGGCGCGCGCTTGGTGGTGCCCGCGAAGATGACGTCCTCCATCTTGCCGCCGCGGAGCGACTTGGCGCCCTGCTCCCCCATCACCCAGCTGAGTGCGTCCACCACGTTGGACTTGCCGGAGCCGTTCGGGCCGACGACGCAGGTGATGCCCGGCTCGAACACCAGCGTCGTGGCCGAGGCGAAGGACTTGAACCCGCGCAGGGTGAGCTTCTTGAGGTACATCGGCTACGCGACCTCCTCCGGGGCCGCGGCCAGGCGATGGCTGCGGACGGCGCGGAAGGTCCAGAACTTGTTGAGCAGGAAGCTGACGGGCAGCGTGCACACGATCATGATCAGCTGGGCCCAGTACAGCTTCGTGCGGAACCCGGTGGAGTTGTCGAAGATGTGGCTGGGCAGCTCGATCGGCGAGCGGTCCCACATCAGCGCGGTGAGCAGCACCATCCCGATGCCCTGCGCGGCGAGGCCGACGGTGAGGAACGGCCCGTACTCGCGCCACCACCCCGCGTGCCGGTGCGAGCCGAACGTCCACAGCCGGTTGAGCTGGAAGTTGAAGAGGTTGGCGACGAGGAAGGCCACCATGCTCATCACGTGGTACCAGCGGATGTTGAACGGGGTGCCGGGGATGGACCACCAGGCGCCCTCGCCGTGCGCCGATCCCGGCCAGATCACGGGGTAGCCGTGGCGCTGCACCCAGATGACGGCCATGTTGACGAGCACGCCGGAGCCGCCGACGAGGCCGAACTTCACGAACTGCCACAGCGACCGGCGCTGGCGCGCCGACAGCGCGGTCACCGGGCCACGCCCCGTGGGCGGCGCTGGCAGCGCGGGCAGAGGAAGGAGCTGCGGTTCATGAACGGCCGCCGCACGATGGCCGTGCCGCAGCGCCCGCACGGCTCGCCCTCGCGGCCGTAGGCGTTCAAGGAGCGGTCGAAGTATCCGGACTCGCCGTTGACGTGCACGTACAGCGCGTCGAACGACGTCCCGCCCTGGGCGAGGGCCTCGGCCATGACATCGGCCGCGGTCCTGATCAGGGCGACGGCCTGCCGCGGGCCGATCTCGTCGCCGGGGGTCTCGAAGTGGGTCTTCGCGCGCCAGAGGGTCTCGTCGGCGTAGATATTGCCGATGCCACTGACCAGCCGCTGGTCGAGCAGCGCGCGCTTGACGGCGGTGCGCCGGGTGCGGAGCCTCCGGCCGACGGCGGCGGCGTCGAAGGCCGGGTCGAACGGGTCGAGCGCCACGTGGCCGACGGGGCAGGCGCCCTCTCCCGGCCGCCAGTCCAGTCCGCCGAACATCCGCTGGTCGACGAAGCGGAGCTCGGCGCCGTCGTCGAGGAGGAAGAGCGCCCGGGTGTTGGGCAGCAGCGGATCGCCGACCTGGTTGACCCGGAACTGGCCGCTCATGCCCAGGTGGACGACCAGCGCGTCGTCGCCCAGCGCGAGCCACAGGTACTTGCCGCGGCGGCGGACGTCGTCGACGGCGCGGCCCGCGAGGTCGCGCGCGAAGCCGTCGGGGCCGACGGGGTGGGTGCGGACGGGCCGCGGGTGCAGCACCCGGACCGCCTCGATGGTCCTGCCCTTGGCGTGGGTCTCGAGGCCGCGGCGCACCACCTCGACCTCGGGCAGCTCAGGCACCGCCCAGCTCCCGCACGGCGATCCGGGCGGCGATCTGCTCGGCCCGCTTCTTGCTCGGCGCCACGCCGGTGCCCCGGGGGTGCCCATCGGCGATGACGACCGCGGTGAACTCCCGCTGGTGGTCCGGGCCGCTCCCGGTCACCTCGTAGCGCGGCGCGGCCCAGCCGTTGGCGGCGCACAGCTCCTGCAGGACGGTCTTGTAGTCGGCGAAGTCGCCGGCGGCCGCGGACGCGGCGATCAGCTCGTCGAACGTGCGGTGGATGAAGCGCGCGGATGCCTCGGACCCCGCGGAGATGTGGATAGCGCCGATGACCGCCTCCATGGTGTCGGCGAGGATGGAGGTCTTGTGGGCGCCGTCGGTGAGGATCTCGCCCTTGCCGAGCAGGATGTGTTCGCCGAGATCCAGCGACGCGGCCACCTTCGCGAGGGCGACGGCGCTGACGACGCTGGCGCGCAGCTTCGCCAACTGGCCCTCGGGGAGGTCGGGGTAGGTGCGGAAGATGTGTTCGGTCACCACGATCTGCAGCACCGCGTCCCCGAGGAACTCCAGGCGCTCGTTGGAGTCGTGCCCGGGGTTCTCGTACGCATAGCTGCGGTGGGTAAAGGACAACTCAAAGAGCTGGGCGTCTACCTCGACGCCCAGCTCCTTCAGTCGAACGACTAGCCTGCTCACCCGCTTCGCTCGCGGGGGTGGCTGGCTCAGGCCTCGAGGACCTGGCGACGCGCGCCGCGCGGGCCGTACTGGCCGCAGCTCGGGCACGCGGTGTGCTGCAGGTGGGGCTCGCGGCAGGCGGGGTTGGCGCACACGACGGTGGGAACGACGGTCGTCTTCCACTGCGCACGGCGCGAACGGGTGTTGCTGCGCGACATCTTCCGCTTCGGAACGGCCACGATCTTCTCCTTATGTCTTGCGTAAAGACTGTTTCGTCAGTTGTTGGTGTCGCCAGCCAGGCCGGAGAGCTGCGACCACCGGGGATCGACCTGCTCGCCGTGCCCGTGCCCCGGGTCGAGGTTGCGGTTGAAACCGCAGTCCGGGCAGAGGCCCAGACAATCCTCCTCGCACAGGGGCGTGAACGGCAACTCGAGCACCACGGCGTCCCGCAGGGCCTCCTCGAGGTCGATCGTGTCGTCCTCGACGACACTCTCCTCCTCGTCCACCTCGTTGCCGGGGTAGAAGTAGAGCTCCTGCAGGTCGAAGGACCCCTCGTCCGAGATCTCGTCCAGGCACCGGGCACACTGTCCGCGCAGCTGCACGGACGCCGTCCCCGACGCCAGGACGCCCTCGGATACCGACTGGAGCGTCAGATCGAGCTCCACGTCAGAGTCCTGCGGCACCCCGATCACTCCGACGATCAGGTCGGCCGGCGCGGGAACCGTCGTGTTGATCCGCTTGATCGCCCCGACCCTTCGCCCCAGCTCGCGCACCTCGAGCACGAGGGGCGAGCGGCGATCCGGGTGGTGCTGCGACACGTCGGATTCCCTTCGCTAACCGTCCATGA
>DAONOU010000018.1:0-19312 GCA_035409265.1 Arachnia sp.
CACCGCGCTCGACATCCGCCAGAGCTGCCGTGGGATTCTGGCGAAGCTCGCCGACGGTGATGGTCTTCATGCACCCATCCTACGTCGTTTGTCTACCTGTATCTAGATTTCTCGCCGCTCTCCTCCCGCAGGGCACCTAGTGTCGTGTGCCGGAGGGAGGTTGATGGATTCCGGTCGACACGCGACGCTAGTTCCGCATCGCCGAGCGGTCATCGCCGAGGTTGCGGATAGAGTGACCGGGTGACTCCACCCGCCGCCCGCGCCGCGCGCCCACTCCGGGTTGCCGAGTTCACCGACAACTACGGGCCGGGCAGCAACGGGCTGATGTACGCCGTCCAGCAGCTGGAGGGCAACCTGCTCGATGCGGGGCACGAGGTCGTCGTCGTCGCCCCCGCCGCGAAGGGGCCGAACCCGCACCACGGGCGCACCGGGCGCACCGAGATCCGGCTGCCGTCGGTGCGCGTCCCCAAGATGCCGACGCGGGTGGCCAACGGCCGGCACTTCGAGCGCACCATCGAGGAGATCGGGCGCTTGGCCCCCGACATCCTGCACGTGCACGGGCTCGGCACCGTCGGCGCGCTCGGCACCCTGGCGGCCCGGCGACTCGGCATCCCGATGCTGGTGACCTGGCACACCGACTTCGACGCCTACGCCGACCACTACTCCGCCGTGCTCCCGCTCCTCACCGGCGTGGTGCGGGCCGCCGCCGTGCTCTCGCGCGGCGAGCTCGTCGACTCCAACGACCTCCGCAACGCGGAGGTGCGCTACGAGGACCGCGGCCGCTCCACCGCCCTGCTCCTGGGCGTCGCCCAGAAGATGCTGGAGAGCGCGACGCTGACCACGACGCCGTCGCCCAAGACCGCGGCCCGGTGCCACGAGATCGCCCCGAACATCCCCATCCGCGTGGTGCCCAACGGCGTCGACCCGCTGCCTCCCGGCCCCCCGCCCTTCCCGCATCCCGCGGGGCCGCTGGTGCTGTATGCCGGCCGGATCGCGCCCGAGAAGGGCATCCCGCTGCTGGCGGAGGCGTTCTCGCTGGTCCACGCGCAGCGCCCGGACGCGCGGCTCTGCGTCGTCGGCGACTGGCAGCGCTATTCGCATATCAAGAAGGTGCTCGCCGAGGGGCGCGACGCCGGGCGCATCATCCTGCCGGGCGAGCAGAAGCGCGACGCACTGGGCGCGTACTACGGCATGGCCGACGTGTTCGCGTTCCCCAGCCAGACCGACACCCAGGCCCTCGTGCTGCACGAGGCGGCGCTGGCCGGGCTGCCCATCGTCTCCGTCGATCACGAGCTGAACCTCGTAATCGAGCCCGGCGTCAACGGAGACTTCACGCGGCCGACGCCCGCGTCGCTGGCCGCGGGCATCCTGCGCGTGCTCGACAGGCTCCGCGACGACGCCTGGCGCGCGCACGCCTCCGCGCGCTCCGTCGAGCTGGCCGGCCAGTGGAGCATCTCCTCGCAGGCCCAGGCGATGCTCGACATCTACGCCGAGCTCGCCGACGCCTGACTCACGCCGAGGGATGCGTCATGTCTCCCGGAATCACCCAGCGGTCGAAGTCCTCGCCCGCAACGCCGTTCGCGACGGCCGACTCGCGCAGCGAGGTCCCCTGCTTGTGCGCCTGTTTGGCGATCTTGGCCGCGAGGTCGTAGCCGATGTGGCGGTTGAGCGCCGTCACCAGCATCAGGTTCGACTCGAGGTTCGCCGCGATCCGCTCCAGGTTCGGCTCGATGCCGACGGCGCAGTGCGCGCTGAACGAGCGCGACCCGTCGGCGAGCAGGCGGATGGACTCGAGCACCGCGTGGGCCATGACGGGCTTGAACACGTTCAGCTGGAAGTTGCCCTGGCTACCGGCGAAGCCGACGGTGGCGTCGTTGCCGAACACGCGCGCGGCCACCATGGTGAGCGCCTCGGACTGGGTCGGGTTGACCTTGCCCGGCATGATCGAGCTGCCCGGCTCGTTCTCGGGGATCACCAGCTCCCCGATGCCGTTGCGCGGGCCGCTGGCGTACCAGCGCACGTCGTTGGCGATCTTCATCAGCGCGCCGGCCAGGACGCGGAGCTCGCCGCTGACCTCGACGAGCGAGTCGTGGGCGCTGAGCGCCGCGAACAGGTTCGGCGCCTGCGCGAACTCCAGGCCGGTCTCCTCCGAGATCTTCTCTGCCGTCGTGCGGCCGAAGTCGGGGTGCGCGTTCAGGCCGGTGCCGACGGCGGTGCCGCCGATGGCCAGCTCGCGGGCACGGGCGTCGGCCGCGCGCACGCCGTCGAGCGCGAAGTCGAGCTGGGCCACCCAGCCGCCGATGACCTGGCCGAGGCGCACCGGGGTGGCGTCCTGGAGGTGCGTGCGGCCGACCATGACGACGTCGTCGTACTCGGCGGCCTTGGCGGCGAGGACGTCGCGCAGCTCGGCGACGGCGGGGTACAGCCCGGCGAGCTCGCTCACCACGGCGATGTGCATGGCGGTGGGGAAGGTGTCGTTCGAGGACTGGCCGCGGTTGACGTCGTCGTTGGGGTGCACGGGCGTCTTCGAGCCGCGCACTCCCCCGGCCAGCTCGATGGCGCGGTTGGAGATGACCTCGTTGGCGTTCATGTTCGACTGCGTGCCCGAGCCGGTCTGGAAGACCACCAACGGGAAGTGGTCGTCGAGCGAGCCCGCGATGACGTCGTCGGCGGCCTGCGCGATCAGCGCGGCGCGGTCCGCCGGCAGCTGGCCGAGGTCGGCGTTGGCGAGCGCCGCAGCCTTCTTCAGCACGCCGAGCGCGCGGATCATCGGGCGGCCCCAGACGAAGGAGTCGCGGCCGATGTCGAAGTTGTGGAGGCTGCGCTCGGTCTGTGCGCCCCAGTAGCGGTCGTCAGCGACCTGCACGTCGCCCATGGAGTCGGTTTCGATGCGGTATCCCATGGCAGCGAGCCTACCCATCCGGGGACACAAAAGAGCCCGACCCGCTGCAATTGGGGGGCGGCAGCGGATCGGGCCTTTTATGGTGCGTCACGAGGACGTACGCCTGGATACTAACGTATCAACGAGGCCACCTCAACTCGATATGGGAACTTCTTTTACGAACCTTCCGGTATCAGGAAACGACCTCGTACTTGACGGTGATCACGCCGGCGGAGGTGCCGCCGATCGCCTGCATGGCGGCCTTCGAGAGGTCGAGGCAGCGGCCCGAGATGTAGGGACCGCGATCGTTGATCCGCACCACGACGGTCTTGCCGTTGCGGGGGTTGGTGACCTTGACCTTGGTCCCGAACTTGAACGTCTTGTGCGCGGCCGTCATCGAGCTCGGGTTGAAGCGCTCGCCGTTGGCGGTCATCTGGCCCTGCCAGTAGTAGGAGGCCTTGCAGCTGGAGCCGCTGGCCGGGCTCAGGTTCGAGTCGGAGCCGGAATCGGAGCTCGAGGAGGTCTTCACGACCTTGGTGCCGACCTTGATCACCTCGGTGACCGGCTTCTTGGTGACCTCGGTGTCGACCAGCTTCGACGAGTGCAGCTTCCCGTTGCGGTACACGTCCTCGTAGGTCTCGACGGCCTTGCCGTTGACGCCCTCGGTCGCGACCTTCGTCTCGCCCTTGACCATCGACTTGGTCTTCACGCGCTCGGTGTCGTGCTTGACGACGATCTTCTCGGTGCGCTCCTTGGTCTCGACTTCGACGTACTTCACCTTCATGCCGTCTTCGAGCTCGGCGTCGAGCGCGGGCTTGACGATGTCGTCGCCGTCGGCCTTCACGCCCTGGTCGGCCAGGAGGTCGGCGACCGTCCCCGCGACGCGCACCTCGGACTTCTTGCCCGCGTTGGTGAATGTCACGTCCTTGGCCGTGGTGAAGGTCAGCTCCAGACCCTCGCGGGCGATCCCCGAGGAGCGCGTGGCCGAGAGCTTGGCGTCGGACTCGTCGAGCTGCAGCTGCTGCAGGGCATCGCCGACGGTGCGGGCGGTGGTCCACACGGTGCGGGTCTCGCCGTCGACGGTGAGCTCCAGCGGGCGGCCGTAGGACACGGAGATGGCCAGCCCGTCGGTGACGCGGGTGTCGGACGCGGGGAGGACGGCGTCGTGGGCGCCGAGCTCGACGCCCTGGGCCTCGAGCACCTCGCCGACCGTCCGCTCGCGCACCGAGAGGGCCGAGGTGGCGCCGTCGACGGTGAGCTCGACGTCGTTCGTCCGCAGCGCGGTGGCGAGGGCGACCGTGCCGACGAGCGCGAGCGCTGTGCCTCCGGCGAGGGCGGGGATCAGGACCTTGGCCATTGTTCTCCAAAGCGAAGAGGGAACCCGACGTCCATCGGGTCCCCTCAGCCTAAACGCTTCCTGAGAAAATCCAAAATGTTTCTTAGGATTCCCTGGATGGCCCCCGCCTACGCCTCCACCACGACGTAGTTATCGCCCGCCTCGCGAACGGCCTCGATGATCGCGTCGAAGGGGATGAGCGCCTCCGACTCGACGGCCATCGAGCCGTCGAGTTGCACGGCCACGTTGGTCACGCCGGCGACCTCGGAGACCTCCTCGGTGACGTGCGCGACGCAGTTGCCGCAGGTCATGCCGGTGACGGTGTAGTTCGTGATCATGGTTTTCCTTTCATTTGACCAGGCGCTTGATGGCCTGGAGGGCCTCGTCGAGCTTCTCGTCGGCCTCCGGCCCACCCGAGCGGGCGGCGTCGGCGACGCAGTGGGACAGGTGATCGCCGAGCAGCCCCAGCGAGACCGCCTTCAGCGCGCTGGTGGCCGCCGCGACCTGGGTGAGAACGTCGATGCAGTACTTGTCCTCGTCCACCATGCGCGCGATCCCGCGCACCTGGCCCTCGATCAGCTTCAGCCGGCGCAGGTACGCCGCCTTCTCCGAGGTGTACCCCCGGTGCGCGTGCGCCGTCGCCTCGTGCGGCGCGGCGGGCTCCGCCACGTCGGCCAGCAGTGCGTCGGTCATCGCCACCTCCATCCGGGAGAACTATACCCCCTGGGGGTAGCTCCGCAAGTCGCGCCGGTCTTCCCCTCGGGCGGCGTGCGCACACCCCACCGAAATATAACGATTTGATAACGACGACTTGTCGACACCCCACAGGGTCCTCCACATCCAGCCCGGCGCGGCGGGTTCCTTGTCCACCACCATCCACACGCCGCCCACAGGGTTATCCACAAGTGGATAACCCCGCCGGGAGACCACGGAGAAAAACTGTCGGGGGGCTGCCCTAGCCTAAGGAGACGATCGGCCCGTCGCGGCCCGATGTGACGGGGTGACACCCAGGAGCCGACGAGCGGGAGGAGGTGCGCCATGACCCAGGCACCGGTCTACGACGACCGCGAGCTGGACCGCACCCCGCCTCAGGACCTGAACGCCGAGCAGAGCGTGCTGGGCGCGATGCTGATGTCGAAGGACGCCATCTCCGACGTCGTCGAGGTGCTCCGCGGCGTCGACTTCTACCGCCCCAACCACGAGGCGATCTTCGACGCCATCCTGAACCTCTACGGCCGGGGCGAGCCCGCGGACCCGATCACGGTCGCGGGCGAGCTCGGCAAGTCGGGGCAGCTCGCCAAGGTCGGCGGGCCCGTCTACCTGCACGACCTGCTGGCCTCGGTGTCCATCGCGGCGAACGCCCCCTACTACGCCGAGATCGTCCGCGACAAGGCCGTCCTCCGCCGGCTCGTGAACGCCTCCATCCGCATCGCACAGCTCGGCTACCAGGGCCAGGGCGAGGTGGACAAGATCGTCGACGAGGCGCAGCAGACCCTCTTCGAGGTCACGGAGAAGAAGGCCGCGGAGGACTACAAGTCGCTGCGCGAGCTGATCGAGCCCACGTTCGACGAGATCGAGGCCATCCAGTCGTCGGGGGACGCGCTCTCCGGCGTCCCCACCGGGTTCACCGAGCTGGACCGGCTCACCAACGGCCTGCACGCCGGCCAGATGATCATCGTCGCCGCGCGCCCCGGCGTCGGGAAGTCGACGTTCGCGCTCGACGTCTGCCGCTCGGCGGCCATCCACCACAACCTCACGGCCGCGTTCTTCTCGCTCGAGATGAGCCGCACGGAGATCGTGATGAAGATCCTGTCCGCGGAGGCGTCGGTGCCGCTGGGCCGCATCCGCGGCGGCGGCTCGAAGATGGACGAGACGGACTGGCAGCGCATCACGGACAAGTCGGTGCTGCTGCAGGAGAAGAGCCTTTTCATCGACGACTCCCCCAACCTGACCATGATGGAGATCCGCGCGAAGGCCCGCCGCCTCAAGCAGCGCCACGACCTCCAACTCCTCTGCATCGACTACATCCAGTTGATGAGCTCGGGCAAGAAGGTGGAGTCGCGCCAGCTGGAGGTCTCGGAGTTCTCCCGCCAGATCAAGCTGCTGGCCAAGGAGCTGGAGATCCCGGTCATCGCGCTCTCGCAGCTCTCGCGTAACACCGAGCAGCGCAAGGACGGCATCCCGCAGCTGTCAGACCTCCGCGAGTCCGGCTCGCTGGAGCAGGACGCCGACATGGTGATCATGCTCCACCGCCCCGAGATGTACACGCAGAACCCCACCGACGAGGAGCGCGGCCTCGCCGCCTTCCACATCCCGAAGCACCGCAACGGCGAGACGGGCAAGATCGACGCGCTCTTCCAGGGCCACTACAGCCGCTTCACCAACGCCCCGGTCTGACTTCCCGCTAGCCGAGTGCTTCCCGCCACCTGCTACGTTCTGCGCATGGCCGACGACGCAACCTCACCGCTCGCCCGCGCGCGTTTCCTTCCCAATGGCGGGGACCGGTTCCTCGGGTTCTGGCTCGGGCTCACCGTCGAGGGCCGCGCGGCCGGGATCTCGTCCGGGGAGCGCGGCGCCCGGCGAATCATCGACGCATTCCTGCGCGAGCACGGGAAGACCATCGACGCCGTCGGCGAGGAGACCTTCTTCGCCGAGCTCCGCGACGCCGCGGAGCGGTACTGGGCCACCTGCATCGACGACTCCGCCTACGGCTCGACGCTGTTCGGGATGAAGCGTCTCCCGAAGGAGGAGCTGGCGGGCAAGATGGCGAACGACGCCGCGGCCACCCTCGCCGTGATCGTCGGCTCCGGGTCGAAGGCCGCGGGCGCGGAGCGGCTGCCGCGCGCCATGATCGACGGCTACCTCGGCGCCGTCCCCCAGGGCCAGCCCACGCTCCGCGCCGCGTTGGCGAAGCGCCCGAAGGTCCTCGCCACGGTCGGCCACCTGCTGGACCCGTTCGCCGAGCGCTAGGCCGTGGCCTCCAGGCCGATCCGGCGGCAGGCGAACGGCAGCGCGACGCCCGCCACGGCGACCGCGCCCAGCACGCTGAACGCCAGGCGGTAGTTGCCGGCCTCGCCCACCAAGGCGGAGGCGAGCAGCGGGCCGACGACGCCCGCGAGCGACCAGCCCACCAGCATCAGGCCGTAGATCGCGCCCGCGTGGCGCAGGCCGAACGCCGCCCCGGCCGCGGAGGGCAGCGCGCCGAACGCGCCGCCGTAGCAGAGGTAGACCAACGCGGCGAGGGCGAGGAACCAGGCTCCCGTGGTGTGCGGCAGGAAGAGCAGGGCGGCGCCCTCGACGGCGAGGATGACCATCAGCACGGGCAACTGCCCGACGCGCTGGGCCACCGCCGCCCACACGATGCGGCCGCCGCCGTTGCACAGCGCGAGCATCCCCACCGCGGTGGCCGCTCCCGCGGCGTCGAGGCCCGCGACGTCGACCGATGCCGCCGCCATCATCGAGATCAGCGAGATGCCCGCCGCGACCGCGACGGTCAACGTGCCCGCGAGCAGGTACCACTGCGGGGTGCGCAGCGCCTGCGCGACGGTAAGGTCGGCTCGCCCGCGCTCGTCGAGCGGGACCCCCGCGCGAGGCGCCGGTTCGACCCCATGCTCGTTGAGCCGGACCCCCGCGCGAAGCGCCGGGTCCGCGTCGAAACGCTCGGGCGGCGAACTCAGCAGCGCGGCGCCGAGCAGGCCGAGGACCAGGTAGCCGGCGCCCAGCGGGAGGAAGGCCGCCGTCGGCTCCGCCGGGGAGAGGGCCATGAGCCGCTGCGCGACGGGCGACGTCACCGTCGCGCCGAACCCGAAGCCGCCCACCGCGAGGCCGGTCACGATGGCGCGGTGCCGCGGGAACCACTTCTGCAACAGCGCGATGGGAACGATGTAGGCCATGCCGAGGCCGAACCCGCCGACGACGCCGTACCCGAGGACGAGCAGCCACAGGTCCGACGCCTCGCGGGCGAGCGACGCGAGCATCACGCCCGCGCCGTAGATGGCGCAGCCGACGAGCGCCACCAGGCGCGGGCTGCTCCTGTCCTGCAGCCGCCCGCCGACCGACGCGCCGACGAAGATCAGCCCGATGGCGAGCTCGAACGGCACCGTCGCCTCGACGTGCCCCAGCCCCATCGCCTCGGGCGACTGGAGCGCGCGCCCGAAGAGGCTCCACGCATAGACCCCGCCGATGACGAGCTGGACAAGGACTCCGCCCACGAGGGCCAACCAACGCATGGTCGGTAATAGTAGTTTGGGCCCATGTCGAAACGTGCCGAGGGGGCCCTGATCGGGCTGGCGCTGGGCGACGCGCTGGGGATGCCGACCCAGATGCTCGACCGGGCGCGGGTGACGGAGCTGTACGGCGTCCTCGATCGCTTCCATCCCGGGCCCGCGGAGAACCCGATCAGCCCCGGGCAGGTGGCCGGCACCGTCACCGACGATACCGAACAGGCCGTCATCCTCGCCCGGCTGCTGCTCGACGGCGGCGGCGCCGTCGACACCCACGCGTTCGCCACGGCGCTCGCCGAGTGGCACGCGGACATGGAGGCCCGCGGGTCGCTCGACCTGCTCGGGCCGTCGACGCTGCGCGCCATCAGGGCGTTCCAGGACGGCGTGCCCGCCACGGAGACCGGCCGGTGGGGCGACACGAACGGCGCGGCGATGCGGGTCGCGCCGCTCGGCATCGCGCACCGGCCGCTGCCGCTGCGCACCTTCGTCGCGCGCGTCGCCGAGGTCAACGCGCTGACGCACAACACGAGGATCGCCAACGCGGGCGCCGCGGCCATCGGCGCCGCGGTCTCCGCGGGGATCGAGGGCGCGGCCATCGAGGACGCGCTCGAGGTGGCCGTCGAGGCTGCCGGCCTCGGCGCGGGCCACGGCCATTACACCCCCGGGGCGTCGGTCGCGCACCGGATCAGGTGGGCGCTCGAGCTCGCGGCCGGCCCCGACCCGCTGGGCGCGATCCACGCGCTGGTCGGCACGTCGGTCGCCACGCAGGAGGCCGTCCCGGCGGCGCTGGCGATCGTCGCCGTCCACGCCCACGACCCCTGGGGCGGGGTCTGCGCCGCGGCCGCGCTGGGCGGCGACTCCGACACCGTCGCCGCCATGGCGGGCGCGGTACTCGGCGCGGTCCACGGGGTCGACGCGTTCCCGCCCGACGCCGTCGCCGAACTCGAGACCGCGAACGCGCATCTGAACCTGAGGGCGCTGGCCCACGAGCTGATGGAGATCCGCAGATGAACCGCCTCGTCGTGATCGGCAGCGTGATCGCCGACCAGCTCATGACCGTCCCGCGACTGCCCGACCGCGGCGGCGACGTCCTCGCCGGCCCGGTCGCCACGCAGGCAGGCGGCGCGTTCAACATCGCCGCGGCCGCGGTTCGGCTCGGCCTGCCGACGGCGCTCTGCGGCCGGGTCGGCACCGGGCCGCTCGGCGACCTCCTGGCCCACGCCCTCGCCGACCTGGGCGTCGAGGCCCTCCTCCCCCGCGACCCCTCGGGCGACTCCGGCACGTGCATCGGCCTGGTCGAGCCCGACGGCGAGCGCACGTTCGTCACCAGCCCCGGCGTCGAGCAGGGCCTGACCGACGACGACCTCGCGTCCGTCGGCTGGCGCGCCGACGACGCCGTCTACCTCAGCGGCTACGACCTCGTCTACCCGACGACCGGCCCGGCGGTCGCCCGCTGGCTGGCCGGATTCCGGCCGGGCACGCTGCTCATCGACCCCGGCCCGCTCGTCGCCGAGATCCCCGCCGCCGTCCTCGACGCCGCGCTCGCCGCCGCCACCGTCCTCAGCCTGAACGAGCGCGAGCTCGACCTCCTGGGAGAGGAGCCGGGCGGGGCGCTGACGACGCTCTGGCCCCGCCTGGCCGACGGCGCTGTCGTCGTCGCGCGCGTGGGGGCCGAGGGCGCGTGGCTGCACCGCCGCGGCGCCGAACCCGAGCTGGTCGGGTCGATCGCCGTCGACGTCGTGGACACCACCGGCGCGGGCGACGCGCACGCGGGGGCGTTGCTCGCCGGCCTCGCCGACGGGTTGACCCTCCCCGCCGCCGTCCGCCGCGCGAACGCCGCCGCCGCGCTGGCGGTCACCCGCCTCGGATCCGCGACCGGCCCCACCCGCGACGAGCTTTCCGCCGTCCTGACGTAAAACTGCGGCCATCTCGGGATTCCGGCCGTTTTCAGCTTCTGCGGAGCATCCTGAGGGACTTTTCCGTCAACTTGGCGCGGTACCCGGCTCGCGGGGCGCTAGGTTGGACCATGCTGATTGGTGTCCCGCGCGAGGTCAAGAACAACGAGTTCCGGGTGGCGATCACCCCGGCGGGCGTGCACGAGCTCGTCGATCGCGGGCACCGGGTGCTGATCGAGGCCTCCGCCGGCGTCGGGTCCGCCATCTCCGACGAGGACTACCGCGCGGTCGGCGGGGAGATCGTCGGGACGGCTGAGGGCGCCTGGGCGGCCCAGCTCGTGCTCAAGGTGAAGGAGCCCGTTCCCGAGGAGCGGCACCTGCTCCGGGATCAGACGCTGTTCACCTACCTGCACCTGGCCGCGGACCGGTCACTCGTCGACGCGCTGCTCGCCGCGGGCACCACGTCGATCGCCTACGAGACGGTGCAGCTCGACACCGGAGCGCTGCCGCTGCTGTACCCGATGAGCGAGGTGGCGGGCTGCCTGGCCCCGCAGGTGGGCGCGCACGAGCTGTTGCGCAGCCGGGGCGGGCGCGGCATCCTGATGGGCGGCATCGGCGGGGTGCCGAGCGCGAAGGTCGTGGTGCTGGGCGCGGGCGTCGCCGGGCAGAACGCCGCGGCGATCGCGCTCGGAATGGGCGCCGACGTCACCGTCCTCGACACCAACCTCGACAAGCTCCGCGGCGCGCTCAAGCACTGGGGCGGCCGCGTCCACACGCTGGCCTCGAATGCTCTACCCATCCGCGAGCAGATCGTCGACGCCGACCTGGTGATCGGCACCGTGCTCGTCCCCGGCGCTCGCGCCCCGCACCTGGTCACCGACGACATGGTGGCCACGATGCGCGAGGGCTCCGTGCTCGTCGACGTCTCCATCGACCAGGGCGGCTGCTTCGAGTCCAGCCGCCCGACGACGCACGAGGACCCCACCTTCCGGGTCCACGGGTCCACGTTCTACTGCGTGGCCAACATCCCCGGCGCCGTGCCGACGACGTCGACGCGGGCGCTCACCAACGCCACGCTCCCCTACGTCGTCGCGCTCGCCGACCACGGTTGGCAAGGGGCGATGCGCGCCGACGCCGCCCTCGCCCGGGGCCTCTCAACCCACGCGGGCCTGCTGACCTCGACGCCGGTCGCCGAGGCCTTCGGCCTCCCGCACGCGCCGGTTTCGGCGGTCCTGTCCGGGGAGTGAAAGGATCTGCCAACATCGGGCCCCAATTGGCATGGCCGTGCCAGTTGGGGCCCGATGTTGGCAGATCCTTGCAGACGCCCCCGAGACTCACCCGCCGACGAGGCCGGAGACCAGGTTGATCGTGCAGGCCAGCACGACGGCGCCCAGAAAGTAGGACAGCAGCGTGTGCCAGAGCACCACCTTGCGCAGCTGCCGGGTCTTCAGGTTGGTGTCGGAGATCTGATAGGTCATCCCCAGGCAGAAGGAGAGGTAGGCGAAGTCGGTGTACGTGGGTGGCTCGTCGCCGAAGTCGATGGGTCGCTTGGGCGCGGCGAAGTACAGATCCGCATAGCGCACGCCGTACACCGTGTGGACGAGCACCCAGGATGCGACGACGCCGACGACGCCCAGCGCGGCCGCCGCGATCCCACTGCCCTTCGCGGCCACCAGGACCAGCGCGACACCGCCGACGCTTCCCACCGCGGCGATGACGAGCAGGGCATCCACCAGGCCCCGGCCGGGATCCTCCTCCTGCGCGTGGTCCTTGGCAGCGTCGGCGTCGAGCGGCCAGAGCCGGCCCCAGGTCCAGAGGCAGTAGACGAGCGCGCCGACGGACCACCCGAGCAGCGCGCCGGCACCCGGCCCGAGCGACCCTCCCAGCAGGCCCGCGGCCACCCCCAGGATCAGGGCGACGGCGAGCCGGGTGTAGCGGTGAGCGGTGCGGCCCATCTCACTCCTCGCCGGGCACGTTTCGTTCCAACTCCGCGAGCCAGGCCGCCGCGGAGGCGTCCGAGGGCATCCGCCAGTCGCCGCGGGGGGACAGCGAGCCGCCGGCGAGGACCTTCGGGCCGTTCGGGATGGCGGTGCGCTTGAACTGGTTTGCGAAGAATCGGCGGAGGAAGACCCCTAGCCAGTGCTTGATGATGGGGAGATCGTAGGAGGTGCGGTCGGCGTCGGGGTAGCCGGCGGGCCACTCGCCGGCGTCGACGTCGCGCCACGCGTGCCAGGCGAGGAAGGCGATCTTGCTCGGCCGGTACCCGCGTCGGAGCACCCCGAAGAGGGTGAAGTCGTGCAGCGCGTACGGCCCGATCGAGTCCTGCGTCGACTGCGGCTTCGCGCCGTCGGCCACGGGGATCAGCTCGGGCGAGATCTCGGTGTTCAGGATCGACAGCAGCGTGTCGTTGACGCCGTCCTCCGGGAACTGGCCGGTGGCGATCGCCCAGCGGATGAGGTGCTGCATCAGCGTCTTCGGCACGCCCGCATTGACGCCGTAGTGGCTCATCTGGTCGCCGACGCCGTACGTGCACCAACCCAGCGCGAGCTCGGACAGGTCGCCGGTGCCGAGCACGATGCCCCCGCGCTGGTTCGCGACGCGGAACAGGAAGTCGGTGCGGAGCCCCGCCTGGACGTTCTCGTAGGTGACGTCGTAGACGGGCTCGCCGTCACCCGCCGGGTGCCCGAGCGCCCTCAGCAGCGACTCGGCCATGGGCCGGATGTCGACGGTCTCGAAGGTCACGCCGAGGGCCTCGGCGAGCAGCGTCGCGTTGTTCTTGGTGTGCGACGACGTGGCAAAGCCCGGCAGCGTGAACGCCAGGATGTGGGTGCGAGGCAGGCCGAGCCGGTCGCAGGCCTTCGCGGCGACGATCAGCGCGTGGGTCGAGTCGAGGCCGCCGGAGACGCCGATGACGATCTTCGGCGCGCGCTCCGCGATCCCTCCCCCGATGGCCAGCATCCGGCGTTCCAGCCCGGAGACCTGGATGTTGTACGCCTCGTAGCAGTCCTGGTTGAGGCGGGCGGCGTCGTCGGGCACGAACGGGAACCGGTCGAGCGGACGGCGCAGGCCGAGGTCGCCCGACGGCGGCTTGAGCGTGAACTGCACCCACGAGAAGTCAGCAGGCCAGACCTTCTCCTGCCTCGCGTTGTCCTCCATCGAGTTCTGGCGCAGCCGCTCCTGGCGCAGCCGATCCAGGTCGATGTCGACGACGAGCCGCGTAGGCCCCTGCGGGAAGCGCTCGGAGGCGCCGATCAGGTCGCCGCACTCGTAGGCGATGGACTGCCCGTCCCACGACAGGTCGGTCGTCGACTCGCCGAAGCTCGCCGCCGCGTAGACATACGCGACGTTGCAGCGCGCGCTGAGCGACCGCACCATGAGCGCCCGGTCCTCGGCGCGGCCGACGGTGATCGGCGAGGCGCTCAGGTTGAGCACGAGGTTCGCCCCGGCCAGCGCCGCCTTCGCCGAGGGCGGGATCGGGACCCACATGTCCTCGCAGATCTCGACGACGAACCGCATCCCCGGGACGTCCACCGCCTCGAAGATCAGGTCGGAGCCATAGCGAACGTCGCCGTCGTCGTCTGCCCCCGGCCAATGCGGTCGGCTCACGCAGCCACTGATCGCTGACCCTCCCACGAAGTGCCGCTTCTCGTAGAACTCGCGGTAGTTCGGCAGGTACGACTTCGTTGCGACACCGAGCACCTTGCCGCGGTGGATCACGATGGCCGCGTTGAACAGCGCGGTGTCGTCGGCGACCGGCGCCCCGACCACGATGACGGGCCGCAGCTTCTTCGTCGCCTTCGCGAGCCGGACGATGGCCTCGTCGACGGCGTCGAGCAGCACGTCCTGGAGCAGGAGGTCGTCGAGCGAGTACCCGCTGAGGCTGAGCTCCGGGAACAGCGCGACGGCGGCTCCGTCGTCGTGGCACAGCCGGACCTGTTCGACGATGCGCTCAACGTTCGTGGCGGGATCGCCCAGCGCGACGGGGAACGTGCAGGCCGCGACGCGGGCGAACCCGTGCTCGTACAGCGAGGTGAACTCCATGCGGCCAAGTCTCGCACGCATCCCGCCGCTCGGGCCGAGCCGTAGAGATCGCGCGGGTAGGTGGCGCCTACTGCGGCGCACCGCATGGCGACCTCTTACGAAGTCGAACGGTCCGGTACCCGCACCAGGAGGGAGCCGGGATCGATGCTGAAGCTGACGGAGCCCACGTCGCCGACAGCGTCGCCGTCGAGCTGCATCACCTGCGGACGCTTCAGCGACACGTCCAACGAGCGGCCCTGCAGGTAGGCGAACACCGGGTCGTCGTAGCGGGGCGACCGATGCAGCAGCCGGCGGCGGATGGCGTTCGAGACGAAGACCCGCCAGCCGACCAGCAGCCAGCCGAACGGGCTGGCCGGCTTCGCGAGCACGACGTCGAACAGCCCGTCGTCGACCGCGGCGTCGGGCATCAGGTACACGTTGTAGCCGATCGACCCGCAGTTGCCGACAACCATCATGTGCGCCCGCGCGCGGCGCTCGCGGCCGCCGTCGAGCCGGTACGTCAGGCTCATCCGGCGGTTGCGGCTCACCTCGACCGCGCCGGTCTTGACGTAGGCCAGGAACCCGACGCGCTTCTTCAGGTCCGCGTCGGTGTTCGACATGATCTGCGCGTCGAGGCCCATGCCCGCCATGACGACGAACGCGTGCTCGACCACGTCGCCGCCCGCGCGCAGCCAGCGGGCGAGGCCGACGTCGACGGGGTGCGACCTGCCCGTCACGGCGATGTCGACGGCCGCCTCCAGGTCGTCGAGCGGCAGCCCCAGGTTGCGGGCCAGCAGGTTCGCGGTGCCGAGCGGGAGGATCGCCAGCGGCACCCGCGTGCGCCGGAGCCCCTCCGCCACCGAGCGCACCGTGCCGTCGCCGCCGACGGCGAGGACCACGTTCGCGCCGCGTCGCACGGCCTCGCGCGCCTGGCCCGCGCCGGGATCGTCGACGGTGGTCTCGATCCACATCGTCTCGCCCCAGCCCGCGGCCTCCGTCGCCGGGTCGATGACGGCGGCCAGGTCGCGCCGGGTCAGCTTCGTCGGGTTGAACACGACGGCGGCGGGCATCTCCTACTCCTCCTCGTCGGCGGCCAAGCCCGGCGACTGGTGCCAGACGACGACCGACCACGGGGCGACCGTCGCGCCGCCCTGGACGACGCGGCCCTCGCCCTCCGGCCAGTGGTTGCACGCGGGCTCGGCCCACTCCGCGGTGTCGATCAGCCGACGCCACACCCAGCCCTCCGGCGCGTCGGCCACGGCGAAGTCGACGTCCACGTCGGCCATGTTGACCATCATCCAGAAGTCGTCGCCGGGCGAGTTGATGTGGACGGCGACGGCGCGGTCGCCCTCCTTCGGCGGGCCGCCCGCGGGCGCGTGGAACAGGTAGGACACGTCCTCGTTGTCCGGGATCAGGTCGCCGTAGTGGCTCTGCTGGAGCGCGGGATGGCGGTGCCGGAGGTTGGCGACGAAGGTCGCGAACCGGAACTGCCCGTTGACGTGCGCGTCGGTGTCGTAGGTGCCGAGGTTGTTGTTGTACGCGGCCTCGACCCCCGCCTCGACGGCCACCGCCTGCGGCGCGTTCGTCGGGATGGCGGCGTAGTTGTTGCGCATCGCGATCGAGTCCAGCGCCCACGGGTTGTTGTTGCCGTTCTGGGTCCGGCCGAGCTCGTCGCCGGCGACCACCATCGGCACGCCGCGGGACAGGAAGAGGATGGCCCACAGGTTCCTCAGCCGCTGGCGGCGCAGGGCCTGCGAACCGCCCGAGTCCCAGGAGAGGTTGTCGTCGGTGCCGCCGTCGGAGGGACCGAAGGGATACGGCTGGTCGTTGACCTTCGCCTGGTAGCTGACGAGGTCCGCCATCGTGAACCCGTCGTGCGCGTCGAGGAAGTTGATGGTCTTCTGCGCGCCGCCCGAGGAGTGGAAGTGGTGGTAGTCGCCGTTGACCATGTCCACGAAGGCGGTGGTGTTGCCGTCGCCCTTGGTGAACCGGCGCACGGCGTCGCGGTAGCGGCCGTTCCATTCGCCCCACCCGCGGGGGAAGTTGCCGACCTCGTACCCCCACAGGTCCCAGGCCTCGGCGATGACCTCGACGTGGGTCGCCTCGGCGAAGGCGGCGATGTCGACGAGCAGCGGATGGTCTCCGAAGAAGCGCTTCTGATTGTCCCAGTCGTCGGCGGGCGCGTCGGCGGGCTTGCGGCCGAGGACCGTCGCGAGGTCGAAGCGGAACCCGTCCACGAACATGTCGTCGGCCCAATAGGCGAGGGAGTCGAGCACCAACTGGCGCGCCACCGGCGAGGAGTAGTTCAGCTGGTTGCCGGTGCCGGTGGCGCCGTCGACCAGGAGCTTCGACTCGGTCATCTGATAGTAGTCGGCGGTCGCGAAGCCGCCGAGCGAGGAGAAGCCGGTGGTGGCGACGTCGCCGTTCCAGTTCCCGCCCTCGGCGGAGTGGTTGTAGACGACGTCGAGGTACACCTCGAGGCCCTCGTCGTGGAAGGCGGAGACCATCTCCTTGAACTCGCGCGTGGGGCCGCCCCAGCTCTTGTCGTGGGCGTAGCGGCGGTTGGGCGCGAAGAACGCGAGCGTCATGTAGCCCCACGCGTTGGTCTTCGCGACGTCGCGGCTGGCCTCGGAGGCGTTGGTCTCGTGGATCGGCAGCAGCTCGATGGTGGTGAAGCCGAGCGCGCGCAGATACGGCGCCATGAGGCCCGCGCCCTTGTAGGTGCCGAGGTACTCCGCGGGGATGTTGCCGACGGCGCCGAAGTCGGGCTCGCGCAGCAGCAGCTCGCTCAGCCGCGCCGCGGACGGGTGCCCGGTGAGCTGCTCGACCGACGCCTCGTAGATGGTGGAGCGCTCCGGCGGCACGTGCGGCTTCGCGGTGACCTTCGAGTAATCGGCGATGACGACGCCCTTCGGCACCCACCGCCCGGTGTCGATCAGGCGGCGGGGCACGCCGTCGATCAGGTCGCCGCCGGTGCCGAACACGCCGTCGTCGACGCCGAACGGCACAAGCTTGTCGGTGTAGATGTTGTGGGTGACCTCGCGGGCGTACGGGTCGAACAGCGCCTTGTTCGGGTTGAAACGGTTGCCTGCCTCGTCGAGGTCGGCGACATAGCCGAGGTCGGAGCCGGGCTCCCAGCCGTCGACCCAGTCCCAGTTCGGCCCCCAGACCCGGTAGGCGTAGAGCGCGTTCAGCTGCAGCCCCTGCAGGTTGCCGCGCCACGCGCCGTCGTCGCCCTTCGCGAGGAGGAACGTGTGCGACGCGTCGACGCCCAGCGCCTCCGGGTAGATCTCCAGCTGCACGCGGGTCGCGGCCGGGGCGTGCACCGCGAAGGTGATGCCCTCCGCGGAGGGGTGCGCGCCGAGCGGCCAGTCGGCCTCGGCCCAGGCTGCCTCATCGAGGGCAATTACGCTGCTCATGCTGCGGATTGTCTCACGCCGCGGCAACTCTCGCTCCTCGAGGAGCCCACCCGGCGCGACGCGCCGCGGCGCGCGGCGACAGGTGATGGCCGTCCGCCCGCCGTGGTGGCAGGATCTCCCTTGTCACATCGGAACACCCGGGAGGTAGACGTGACCACGGAGAACACCGTCGGCTCGACCCTGATCGAGCACGCGGGCATCGAGATCATCCCCGAGTCCGAGCGGCACGCGAAACCGCGCGACCTGTTCTGGCCGTGGTTCGCGGCCAACGTGTCGGTCTTCGGCATGAGCTACGGCGCCTGGATCCTGGGCTTCGGCATCTCCTTCTGGCAGGCCGCGCTGGTCTCGGTGATCGGCATCGTCGTCTCGTTCTTCCTCTGCGGCGTGATCGCCATCGCGGGCAAGCGCGGCTCGGCGCCCACCATGGTCCTGTCGCGCGCCGCGTTCGGCGTCAACGGGCAGAAGGTGCCGGGCATCGTCAGCTGGCTGACGTCGATCGGCTGGGAGACCTACCTCGCGATCCTCGCGGTGCTCGCCACCTCCAGCATCATCACGCGGCTGGGCGGCGACGGCGGGACCGCCGTCAAGCTGGGGGCGACGGCGGTCGTCGCGGCGATGATCGTCGGGGCCTCGGTGCTGGGCTACCACACGATCATGAAGCTCCAGTCGCTGCTGACCTGGCTGACGGGCTTCATCACCATCCTCTACGTGGTGCTGACGTTCCCGCACATCGACTTCGCCGCCGTCGGCTCCATCCCGAACGGCGGCCTCGGGCAGGTCATCGGCGCGCTGGTGATGGTGATGACCGGCTTCGGCCTGGGCTGGATCAACATCGCCGCCGACTGGACCCGCTATCAGAAGCGCACCGCCTCCGACGGCGCCATCATCTTCTGGAACACGTTCGGCGCCTCGGTCGCGCCCATCCCGCTGGTGCTCGTCGGCCTGCTGCTCGCCGGATCGGATCCCGCGCTCAGCGAGGCCATCAACTCCGACCCGCTCGGGGCCTTGGCGTCCATCCTTCCCGTCTGGGTGCTCGTCCCGTTCCTGCTGACGGCGGTGCTCGCGCTGGTCTCCGGCGCCGTGCTGGGCATCTACTCGTCGGGCCTCACGTTGATCAGCCTCGGCATCAAGATCCCCCGCCCCGCCGCGGCGGGCCTCGACGGCGCGATCCTGACGCTGGGCACCATCTACGTCGTGTTCTTCGCCGCCAACTTCGTGGAGCCGT
Organism: Arachnia sp.; assembly: GCA_035409265.1. Classification (GTDB taxonomy): domain Bacteria; phylum Actinomycetota; class Actinomycetes; order Propionibacteriales; family Propionibacteriaceae; genus Arachnia. The sequence continues at coordinate 19,000 of DAONOU010000018.1, forward strand.
TCCAGAGCTTCCTGATCACGCTCGGCGTGCCGCTGGCGTCGTGGGCGGGCATCCTGATCGCCGACATCCTGCGCCGTAGGGCCGACTACGACGAGAAGGCCCTCTTCGACCCGAGCGGTCGCTACGGCGCCTGGGACTGGACGTCGATCGGGACGATGGTCGCGGCGTCGGTGATCGGCTGGGGCTTCGTGGTGAACGCGTTCGCGGAGTCGGCGACGTGGAACAACTGGCAGGGCTACCTGCTGTTCCTGATCGGCGGCAAGGACGGCGACTGGGCCTACGCGAACCTCGGCGTCTTCTTCGCCCTCGTGCT
>DAONOU010000019.1:0-19276 GCA_035409265.1 Arachnia sp.
CCGCAAGGAGACCGGCTCGCTGGTCGCCGACGCGCTGCTCCAGCTGACCGACGAGGAGCTGGCGCTGCGGTTCACCAAGATCGAGCCGCGCGACTACGCCCGCGTCATGGCCGTGCAGGCGATGTCGATCGCCGACGGCCTCTCCGAGACCGAAACCACCACGCTGATGATGGAGGCCGCTCATGGCTGACCCGAAGGGATTCATGACCACGCCGCGCGAGGTCGCGGCCCGCCGCCCGGTCGAGGAGCGCGTCCACGACTGGAAAGAGGTCTACCCGGGCACGCCGGGACGCGCGCTGCTGCCGATCATCACCCAGCAGGCGGGCCGCTGCATGGACTGCGGCATCCCGTTCTGCCACAACGGCTGCCCGCTGGGCAACCTGATCCCCGAGTGGAACGACCTGGTGTGGCGCGACGAGTGGCAGCCCGCGCTTGAGCGCCTGCACGCGACCAACAACTTCCCGGAGTTCACCGGGCGGCTGTGCCCGGCGCCGTGCGAGACCGCGTGCGTCGTGGGCATCAACCGCGACGCCGTGACCATCAAGAATGTCGAGGTCGCCATCATCGATAAGGCGTGGGACGACCTGCGCGTCACCCCGCAGCAGCCCGCGTGGCACACGTCGAAGACGGTCGCCGTCGTCGGCTCCGGGCCCGCGGGCCTCGCCGCGGCCCAGCAGTTGACGCGGGCCGGCCACACCGTCGTCGTGTACGAGCGGGCCGACGCCATCGGCGGGCTGATGCGCTACGGGATTCCCGAGTTCAAGATGGAGAAGGCCGTCCTCAACCGGCGGCTCAAGCAGATGGTGCTCGAGGGGACCCAGTTCAAGACCGGCGTGAACGTCGGCGTCGACATCACGGGCGCGGAGCTGCTCGAGCAGTACGAGGCCGTGGTGCTCGCCGTCGGCGCGACGGTGGCGCGCGACCTGCCCGCCCCGGGCCGCGAGCTGAAGGGCATCCACCAGGCGATGGAGTTCCTGCCGCAGGCGAACCGCGTCGCGGTGGGGGAGACCCTCGAGGATCAGATCACCGCCTCGGGCAAGGACGTCGTCATCATCGGTGGCGGCGACACCGGCGCGGACTGCCTCGGCACCGCCATCCGGCAGGGCGCGCGCTCGATCACGCAGCTGGAGATCATGCCGATGCCGCCGGAGACCCGCCCCGCGGGCCAGCCGTGGCCGACGTACCCGATGACGTTCAAGATCACGTCCGCGCACGAGGAGGGCGGCGACCGCGTCTACGCGGTGTCGACCTCGCGCTACGTGGGCGACGGCGAGGGCAACCTCGCGGGCATCGACATCGTCGAGGTGCGCTTCGACGCGGGCCGCTTCGTGCCGGTAGAGGGCACCGAGCGGCACATCCCCGCGCAGCTCGTGCTGCTGGCGATGGGGTTCACGGGACCGCAGCAGGTGGGCCTCGTCGAGGAACTGGGCCTGGAGCTCGACCCGCGCGGCAACATCGTCCGCGACGCGTCGTTCGCCACCAGCGTCGACCGGGTCTTCGCGTGCGGCGACGCGGGCCGCGGCCAGTCGCTGATCGTCTGGGCCATCGCGGAGGGCCGCAGCTGCGCCCGCGGCGTCGACGAATACCTGAGCGGCTCGTCGAAGCTGCCCCGCCCGATCGGCCCGGAGGTCCGCCAGCTGCTCGTGTAGGCCTGGGGGAGGCGTGTCGCGGGACCCATTGGGGGCGGTCCCGCGGCGCGCCGTCCAGCTAAGCTTGCGGGGTCGAAGGAGGACAACATGCGCGTCGTCATCGCGAGCGATCACACGGCCATGGAGCTGCGGCAGGCCATCGCCGACGTGGTTCGGGAGGAGGGCCACGAGGTGATCGACCTCGGCACCCACGACCCGAGCCGCGCGGACTACCCGGTCTACGGGCACAAGGTGGGGGTCGCGGTGGCGTCCGGCGAGGCCGACCGCGGCATCGCCATCTGCGGCTCCGGCATCGGCATCTCGATCGCCGCGAACAAGGTCCGCGGAGTCCGCTGCGTCGTCTGCTCCGAGCCGTACTCCGCGGTGATGTCCCGTAAGCACAACGACTCCAATGTGCTGGCCTTCGGCGCCCGCGTCGTCGGCGACGAGCTCGCGAAGATGATCACCCGGATGTGGCTCGCCACGGAGTTCGAGGGCGGCCGCCACCAGCGCCGCGTCAACCAGATCAACGCCAGCGAGTGCGGCGTCGTGATCGAGGACCAGGTCGACCCGGGCGTCTCCTGAGTCCCACCGCCGGGTGATCTCGGCGCAGGCGCGGCGCGTCTGCGTGCCGAGGGGGCAACATAACAGTTCCGTAACGACGTGGATCCGCGCTTGCTCCTAATAAGTACATATGCTTTACTAACAAACATGACAGCAGCGAACACGACGCCACGGAGCGGCACCTCCGTCGCCCAGCCGGGCATGCTCGGCCAGGCGAAGGTCCGTCCCGAGGACGCCCGCCGCTACAACCGCTCGCTGGTGCTCTCCGTGCTGTTCCGCGAGGCCCCGATGAGCAGGGCCGACCTGGCTCGCGCCACCGGCCTGACCCGCGTGACGATCTCCGCCCTGGTCGCCGACCTGCTTGAGGAGCGCTACGTCGTCGAGACCGGGCTGCGCGACGACGTGCGGCCCGGCAAGCCCGCCACCCTCATCGACCTCGACACCGAGAGCTTCTGCATCGTCACCGTCGACCTGTCCGGCAACGACGTCCTGACCGGCGCCCAGCTCACCGTCCGGGGCGGGGTGCTGCGCCGCGACTCGCTTCCTCGGCCCACCGACGGCGACGAGATCCTGGCCGCGGTGCTCAGCCTCGTCGAGGACCTCGTCGCGGCCGCCCCCAGCCGGGTCGTCGGCGTCGGGGTCGGAACCCCCGGCATCGTCGATGCCGACGGCACGGTGCTCAGCGCGCCGAACTTCGGATGGGAGGACGTCGAGCTCGCCCGCGTCCTCGGCGAGGTCGTCGACGTGCCCGTCATCGTCACCAACGACGCCAACGCCGCCGTCCTCGGCGAGTTCATCTTCGAGGGCGCGGCCCAGGACGTGCTCCTGATCCGCGTCGGCCGCGGCGTCGGCTCCGGCCTGCTCACCGGCGGGCGGGTGCTTGCCGGCGCCCACCTCGCCGGCGGCGAGCTCGGCCACGTCACCGTCGGCACCGACGGCGGCCCGCTGTGCGCGTGCGGCAAGGTCGGCTGCCTCGAGGCGTGGCTCGCCGCGGGGGCGCTCCGCGCGCGTCTCGCCTCGGGCGACGACGACGCGCTGCGGGAGGCGGGCGAGCGGCTCGGCATCGCGCTCGCCCCCGTCGTCGGCGTGCTCGACATCTCCGAGATCCTCCTTTCAGGGCCCCCCGAGCTGCTCGACGGAGAGCTGCGGGAGGCCACCATCCAGACCCTGCGCGCCAGGACCCTGACCGACTTCCACGACGCGGTCGAGATCCGAATGGCAGGGCAAGGCGACGACATCGTGCTGCGCGGTGCCGCCGTCCCCGTCCTCACCACCCAGCTCGGGGTCTTCTGACCCCCTTCCCTCCCGCTGCGCTCCGCAGCACCACAACCAGACGCCTCACGTCTCAACCGAATGGAGTACCAATGAAGTTCACGCTCTCGGCAGTGGCCCTCGCCAGCGCGGCCGCGATCGCGCTGACCGCCTGCGGTGGCGGCACGCCGAACACGACCCCCGAGACCACCGCCGGCACCACGCCGGCGACCTCCGAAGCCCCCGCGCCCCAGGGCGGCGAGATCCGCGTCTGGCTCGTCGGCACCGACACCCCGCAGGCCGCGCGCGACTACCTCACCTCGACCTTCGAGAAGGAGAACGCGGGCAGCAAGCTGGTCATCGAGGAGCAGCAGTGGACCGGCCTCGTCGACAAGCTGACCACCTCGCTGTCGTCGAACGACAGCCCCGACATCGTCGAGATGGGCAACACGCAGGCCCCGGCCTTCACGTCGGCCGGCGCGCTCGCCGACCTCAGCGGCATCCAGGCCGACCTCGGCGGCGACGACCTGCTCCCCGGCTTCGTCGAGGCCGGAAGCTGGGACGGCAAGCTCTACGCCGCCCCGTACTACTCCGGCGCCCGCCTGGCGTTCTACAACACGAAGCAGTACAAGGAGGCAGGCGTCGAGGTCCCCACCACGCTCGAGCAGTACGTCAGCAACGCGGTGACGCTCACCGAGAAGCTCGACGGCGTCTCCGGCGTCTGGTTCCCGGGCAAGGACTGGTACAACGCGCTCCCCTTCATCTGGGAGAACGGCGGCGAGATCGCCGTCGCCGGGGCCGACGGCACCTGGGACGCCCAGTTCTCCAGCGCCGAGTCGCAGGCCGGCCTGAAGCAGGTCCAGGAGGTCATGACCAAGGGCTCGCTCGCCCCCAAGGACGGCGACGAGACCGAGTCGTGGGTCCCGTTCCGCACCGAGAAGGCCGCGACGCTGTCGGCCCCGAGCTGGGCCTACTGGTCGATCATCGCCGACGAGGATCAGAAGGAGACCGCGCTGACTGAGACGCTCGGCTACTTCAACCTCCCGGGGAAGGACGGCGGCGTCGCCTCCGTCTTCGCGGGCGGCTCGAACATCGGCATCTCCGCCAAGTCGGCCAACCCCGAGCTCGCCCAGAGCGCGCTCAAGATCATCCTGAGCGAGGGCTACCAGACGCTGCTCGCCGAGGGCGGGCTCGTCCCGGCCCGCGTCTCGCTCGGCGACAAGACCGCCGCCGCGACGCCCGAGCTGGCCACGCTGATCGCGGCCGCGGCCGCCAACGCCAAGCTGACCCCGGCCAGCCCGAACTGGGCCGAGGTCGAGGCCAAGGGCCTGCTGCAGGACTTCTTCGTCCAGATCGCCAACGGCGGTGACACCGCGTCGCTCGCCAAGGATCTCGACGAGAAGATCGAGGCGATCCTCAACGCCTGAGCCATCAGGTAACCGCGCCGCCTGGGTACCAGGCAGCTCACCGAGACGGGGTCCGGGGGATGAGAGTTCCCTGGGCCCCGTCCCATCCCGAAAGCAATCTTCAACCGAAAGGGTCACCGCATGCTGGCGTCCCGCGGAAAGACCGCACCGAGCCCCGTCGAGGCCCGACGGCCCAAGCGCTCGTACGCGCCGTTGGCGCTCCTCGCCCCGGCGTTCATCATGCTCGCCGTCTTCATCGGCTGGCCCGTGATCCAGCTCGCCATCATGAGCTTCCAGAAGTACGGCCGCGAGCAGATCTTCGGCAAGCCCGCCGAGTTCATCGGGCTGCAGAACTACGTCACGGTCCTCACCGACCCGGAGTTCTGGACCGTTCTCTGGCGCAGCGTCCTCTTCGCCGCCGTGTGCGTCATCCTCACCATGATCCTCGGCATGGTCATCGCCGTGCTCATGACGCGGCTCGGCGCGGTGATGCGCACCGTCGTGTCCGTCGGCCTGCTGCTCGCCTGGTCGATGCCGGCGCTCACCGCCACCATCGTCTGGGGCTGGATCTTCGACACCTCTTACGGCCTCGTCAACCACCTGCTCACCCGGATCACCGGCGATTCGTGGATGGGGCACAGCTGGCTGGTCGACCCCCTCAGCTTCTTCACCGTCGCCGGCATCATCATCGTGTGGGGCGCCATCCCGTTCGTCGCGCTCAGCCTCTACGCCGCGCTGACCCAAGTGCCGACAGAGGTGCTTGAGGCCGCCTCGCTCGACGGCGCCTCCGGACTCCGCCGGTTCTGGAACGTCACCATGCCGTTCATCCGCTCCATCCTCGTGGTGTTGCTGATCCTGCAGATCATCTGGGACCTGCGCGTGTTCGCGCAGATCTACGCGTTGCAGACCATCGGCGGCGTGCGCGAGACCACCAACACCATCGGCGTGTACATCTACAACGAGTCGATGGCCTCCGGGAAGCTCGGCACCGGCGGCGCCATCTCGATCATCCTCGTGGCCATCATGCTCGCCATCTCCGCCTACTACATCCGGCTCACGCTGAAGCAGGAGGACCAGTGAAGACCAGGAAGCTCCTCACGAAGGGCGCGCTCAACATCTTCGCCCTCGTCGTGTTCGTCTGCTCCGTGTTCCCCGTCTACTGGATGGTCAACACGTCGTTCCTGCCCGGCTCGGCCGTCAAGTCCGACACGGTGCACCTCTGGCCCGACGAGTTCACGCTGCGCAACTTCACCGCGGCCTGGAACGACGGCTTCGTGCCCGCGCTCAAGGTGTCGGTCTCCGTCACGCTGATCACGCTGGTGGTCGCGCTGCTTTTCGCGTTCCTCGCGGCGCTCGCGCTGTCGCGGTTCCAGTTCCGGTCGCGCAAGTCGCTGATCGTGCTGATCCTCGTGATCCAGATGATCCCGGCCGAGGCGATGATCATCTCCACGTTCCGCGTGCTCGACGGATGGCACATGCTGAACACCGTGATCGGCCTCGCGGCCATCTACATCGCGATGGTCCTGCCGTTCACGATCTGGACCCTGCGCGGCTTCGTCAACGGCGTCCCCGCCGACCTGGAGGAGGCGGCCATGATCGACGGCTGCACCCGCTCCGGCGCGTTCTGGCGCGTGACGTTCCCGCTGCTCGCGCCGGGCCTCGTCGCCACCGGCGTTTTCGCCTTCATCCAGGCCTGGAACGAGTTCGTCTTCGCGCTGGTCATCATGACCCGCCCGGAGAGCCAGACGCTGCCGATCTGGCTTCGGGCGTTCGTGCAGGCCACGAAGGCCACCGACTGGTCCGTCGTCATGGCGGGCTCGACCCTGATGGCCATCCCGGTCGTCATCTTCTTCCTGATCGTCCAAGGCCGGATGACCTCCTCGATGGTCTCCGGCGCAGTGAAGGGCTGATCCCATGTCCGAGTTCACCCTCGTCCCCGCCCCCGCTGTCGTCACGCCGGGGGAGGGGGCGTTCTCCCTCGCCGGTTCCGCGGTCTGTGGGCCGTGGGCCGCGCTGTTATCCAGCGAGTTCCAGACGGTGACGGGACTCTCGATCCCCGTTGCCGACGACGCGCGGATCGTCTTGTCGATCGACGGCGAAGGGGCGGCCGAGTCGTACCGTCTGAGCGTCACTCCTCACGGCGTGCGGGTGACGGCGGCGGACGGCGCGGGCCTGCGCTACGCCGTCTTCACACTTACCCAGCTGGCTCAGCGCGTCGACGGCGCCTGGGTGCTGCCGGCCGTCGAGATCGAGGACGCGCCCCGGTTCCGGTATCGCGGGTTCATGCTCGACACCGCGCGGCACTTCTTCGACGTCGCGACGGTCAAGAAGCTGATCGACCGCGCCGCTCGGCTGAAGCTGAACGTGCTGCACCTGCACCTGAGCGACGATCAGGGCTGGCGGATCGAGATCGCCTCGCGCCCGGAGCTGACGGTGAAGGCTTCGGCGGGCGCGGCGTTCGGCGCCCCCGGGGGCTTCTACACGAAGGCCGACTACGCCGAGATCGTCGCCTACGCGGCCGACAACGCCATGGTGGTCGTCCCCGAGATCGACCTGCCGGGCCACACCCACGCCGTCGGCGTCGCGTACCCGGATCTGGTCGAGGACCCTGTCCTGCTGGACTCGGTCAAGGACGTGATCGAGCGGTTCGGCGGCGGCGTCCCGGTCAGGGGCGAGCACTACAACGGCATCGCGGTCGGCCACTCCTCCCTGCGCGTCGACCACGAGCCGACCTACGCGTTCCTCGCCGACGTGCTCGCCGAGCTCGCCGAGATGACGCCCGGCCGGTGGCTGCACGTCGGCGGCGACGAGTGCCTGTCGATGGACGGCGACGACTTCGCGGCCTTCGTCTCCCGCGTCACCGGCATGGTCGACGCCCTCGGCAAGACGCCCGTCCTGTGGCACGAGGCGGGCGCGGCGCCCGGCCTCGCCGCGGGCACCGTCGGGCAGTTCTGGGGCTTGCGGCGAGGCGACGACGCGGTCGCGGCCAAGGCGCGCGCGTTCCCGCGTGGGGGAGGGGCGCTCATCCTTTCCCCGGCCGACGCGATCTACCTCGACATGAAGTACGACGCAGACACCGAGAGGGGGCTCGCCTGGGCGGGCCACGTCGGCGTCGAGCAGTCCTACGACTGGGAGCCGGCGGAGCTGATCGACGGCGTCGGGGAGCCCGACGTGCTGGGCGTGGAGGCCCCCGTCTGGACCGAGACGCTGACGACGCTGGAGGAGCTCGACCAGATGCTCTTCCCGCGGATCGCCTCCGCGGCGGAGATCGCCTGGTCGCCGGCGCGCGGCGCACACCCGTGGCGGACGTGGGAGTCCTTCGCGTCCCGCCTCGGCGGGTTGGCGCCCCTGTGGGAGGCCCAGGGCGTCGGCTTCTCCCGCAGACCGGAGATCGCCTGGGCGCACTGAGCCCGCGCGCACCCTTCGCAACAGCTGCCCTCCGGCCGATCGCCGGAGGGCAGCTGTTGTTTTATCTCGGTTTGGTAACGATCGTCGGCGAACCCAGTTAAACCATTTACTGAATAGTTTAACTGGCGTAACTTCTCCCGCGAGAGGCCACCAGGTCCCTCACGAGTCGTAGAAAGGAACGACAGTGAAGTCGAAGAAGCTGAAGGCCCTTGCCGTCTTGGCCGTTGTGGGTCCGCTGGCGCTGGCCGGCTGCAGCCAGCAGGCGAAGAGCCCCGAGGGGGGAGGCGGCGAGGGGGGCAAGACCCAGATGACCATGTGGACGCACTCCGCCGGCAACGAGGGCGAGATGAAGGTCATCGCCCAGATGATCGAGGACTTCAACGGGTCCCAGGAGAACTACGAGGTCGTGCGTCAGGACTTCCCGCAGGCCGCGTACAACGATTCCGTCCAGGGCGCCGCCGCGTCCGGCGACCTCCCGTGCATCCTGGACGTCGACGGCCCGATCATGCCGAACTGGGCGTGGAACGGCTGGCTCGTGCCGTCCGGCCTGACCGACGCCGACGTCGAGAACTTCCTGCCGTCGACGGTCGGCCGCTATGACGGCCAGATCTACAGCGTCGGCTACTGGGATGCCACCACGCTGATCTTCACCCGCTCCTCGATCCTCGAGAAGGTCGGCGCGCGCGTGCCCACCGTCGAGCAGCCGTGGACCGCCGAGGAGTTCGCCGACATCCAGAAGAAGCTCAAGGACACCGGCGACTACGAGTACGTCATCGACTGGGGCCCGGGCTGGGCCGACGAGTGGTGGCCCTACGCCTACGCCCCGCTGATGCAGAGCTTCGGCGGCGACCTGATCGACCGCAACACGTTCGAGAGCGCCGACGGCGTCCTCAACGGTGCCGAGTCGGTCAAGTTCGCGGAGTGGTTCCAGGCCCAATTCGCCGACGGCTACGCGCCGAAGTCGAACGCGCAGGACCGCACCGAGTTCAAGGAGGGCAAGGTGGCGCTGCAGTACAACGGCGTCTGGGCCCTCTCCGAGAACTCCGAGGTCTACGACGACCTGCTGATGATCCCCGCTCCCGACTTCGGCGCCGGGTCGAAGGCCGGCGTCGGCTCGTGGCAGTACAGCCTGACCAACAGCTGCTCGGACGCCCAGAAGACCGGCGCGCTCGAGTACCTGAAGTTCACCATGGACGACAAGTACATCGCGCAGTTCTCCGACGTCACGTCGCTGATTCCCGCCACCACCACGGCGTGGGAGCAGACCGAGAAGGGCTTCTTCGGCCCCGACAAGCCGGCGCAGATCGCCGCGACCATCACGGAGGCGAACGGCCTGGTGCGCCCGCCGACCCCGGCTTACCCGGTGATCAGCCGCATCTTCGACAAGGCGCTGCGCGACATCGTCAACGGCTCCGACCCGAAGGGCACCCTCGACCAGGCCGTGTCCGAGGTTGACACGGACGTCAAGTCGGCCGGCTACAACAAGTGACATCCGCGGTGGGGCGGGGAGCGATCCCCGCCCCACCCGCCGGATAGGAAGGATCAACGATGTCCTCATCTGTCGCCTCGGCGCATAAATCGGCCTCCAAGAGCGTCAAGCAGGAGCGCCGCGCGGGCTACCTGTTCGTTCTCCCCGCCGCAATCCTGATGATTGCGTTCATCGCCGTGCCCGTCTTCATGTCGTTCGGGCTCGGCTTCACCAACGCGCGGCTGGGCTCCGCCCGGCCCGCGGAGTTCGTCGCGTTCGACCAGTTCGTGCGCGCGCTCACGGCCGACCCGACGTTCTGGGCCGCGCTGCGCAACATCATGATCTTCGTGTTCCTGGTGGTGCCGATCCAGGGCGGACTCGGGCTGGTGCTCGCGCTGCTCGTCAACCAGAAGCTGCGCGGCATCACGGCGTTCCGCGTCATGTTCTTCATGCCCGTGGTCACCTCGATGGTCGTGGTCTCCATGCTCTGGAAGTTCATGTACCAGAAGGACGGCCTGATCAACGCCCTCTTCGGCTTCAACGTCGACTGGCTCAACGAGCCGGCGACGGCGCTGCCGGCGGTCGTGGTCATGTCGATCTGGCAGGGCGTCGGCTTCCACATGATCATCTGGCTGTCCGGTCTGCAGACCATCAACCATGATCTCTACGAGGCGTCCTCGCTCGACGGGGCGAACAAGTGGGAGCAGTTCAAGAATGTGACGCTCCCCGGCCTGAAGCCGACATTCGTCTTCGTGCTGATCACGATCACGATCGCGGCGTTCTCGCTGTTCGTCCAGATCGACGTCATGACGCAGGGCGGGCCGTCCAACGCGACGACGACGCTGGTGTACCACATCATCCAGATGGGTTCCGCGCGCGGCGACGTCGGCTACGCGTCGGCCTTGTCGCTGATCTTCTTCATCATCGTCCTGGCGTTCGCCCTCATCCAGCGCGCGCTCACGAAGGAGGACTGAGCATGTCCGCAACCACAGAAGAGAAGACGAGCAAGAAGGTCTGGCTCAGCTACATCCCGCTGGTCCTGCTCGCGCTGACGTTCATCCTGCCGCTGTTGTTCATGCTGTTCTCGAGCCTCAAGCCGAAGGACCAGATCCTCTCGGACCTGACCACCTTCCGGGCGTTCCTGCCCGTCGGTGACCTGTCGCTCGACAACTACGTGGGCGTGTTCAACCGGGTGCCCGTCGCCAGGTTCTTCCTGAACTCGATCATCGTCACGACGACCATCGTGGTCCTCGGCCTGGTCGTGAACTCGATGGCGGGCTTCGCGATCGCCCGGCTGAACTTCCGGGGCAAGAAGATCCTGCTCGGCGCGATCATCGCCACGTTGATCGTGCCGTTCGAGACCTTCGCGATCCCGATGGTCTACCTCATCTCCAAGCTCCCGCGGATCGGGTTCTACCCCGACGGCGTGGCGCTGGACTGGGGCTGGAACAACAGCTTCGAGGTGCTGATCATCCCGTTCATCGCCAACGCGTTCTCGATCTTCCTGTTCACGCAGTACTACAGCTCCATCCCGAAGGAGCTGGACGAGGCGGCGCGCGTCGATGGCGCGGGCTGGTTCAAGATCTACTGGAAGGTCGTCTCGCCGCTGGCGATGCCCGCCTTCGCGACGTCGGCGATCCTCACCTTCCTGCCGCAGTGGAACTCCTACCTGTGGCCGCTGCTGGTCATCCAGCAGGAGGAGCTGCGACCGGTCCAGGTGGGCCTTCGCTACTTCTTCGCGTCGGGCACCGCCGAGGGCACGCCGTGGGGCCAGATCATGGCCTACACGAGCCTGATCACCATCCCGGTGATCATCGTGTTCCTCATGTTCCAGAGGGCGTTCATCTCTTCGATCGCCTCCTCGGGGGTGAAGGGGTGACCCTTCGGCTCGCCGACAAGTGGGTGTGGGACTCCTGGCCGTTCACCGACGGCCAGGGGTCCCACCACCTCTTTTACCTACAGGCCGACCGGAGCCTCCCCCATCCGGATCAGCGGCACTGGAACCCGTCGATCGGGCATGCCGTCAGCACCGACTACCGCACGTGGACGGTGCTGCCGGACGTGATCGCGCCGAGCGAGACGCCCTCCTGGGACGACTGCACGACGTGGACGGGCTCTGTGGTGCAGGGCCCGACGGGCCGCTACCACCTCTTCTACACCGGCACGACAAAGGCCGAGGACGGGATGGTCCAGCGCATCGGCAGGGCCGACTCGGACGATCTCGTCCACTGGGAGCGGTTCGGGGACACGTTCCTCGTCGAGGCCGACCCCCGCTGGTACGAGCGCTACGACGCGGCGATCTGGCACGACGAGGCCTTCCGCGACCCGTGGGTGTTCGAGGACCCCGCGGGCGAGGGCTGGCACATGCTCGTCACCGCGCGGGTTCCGCACGGCGAGTCGTTCAGCCGCGGCGTGATCGGCCATGCGTGGAGCCCGGACCTCGACACCTGGGAGGTGCGCCCGCCGCTGTCGGCGCCGGGTGGCTTCGGGCAGATGGAGGTGCCGCAGTACGTCGAGATCGACGGCGTGCCGAGCCTGGTGTTCTGCAGCGGCGCCGGCTTCTACGACCCCGCCTTCAAGCCCGCGGACACCCCGGCCGGGGTGTGGATCATGCAGAACGACTCCGGGCCCCTCGGGCCCTGGGACGCGACGCGGGCCCGGCGGGTGAGCCACGACTCGCTGTACGCGGCGCGCGTGATCCGAGACGCCGACGGGGTGTTCCGCATCCTGGGATTCAGTGACACCGTCGACGGCGAGTTCGTCGGCGAGATCCTCGACCCGGTCGAACTCGTCTTCGACTGATGCGTGAGTAGTACCTGCGGAACGGCAGGCTGAAGCGGGGCCCTCTCTTGCCGGAGAGGGCCCCGCTTCGTCGTTCGCGGCGGCGGGGCGGCCGTTGACACCACACCTCTAAATGTCTATGCTTTTCAAGCAAGTTGTATACATATTTGACCGAAAAATGTATACGTAAGCTACCTGGCTGACGAGGATGCAGTGGACGAGCGTTTCCTGGGCGTGGACATCGGCGGCACGTCGATTAAGTGGACCGTGCTGCGGGGGCGACGGATCGAGAACCGCGGTCAGCTTCCCACCCCTCGCGTGGACCATCACGCGGTGCTGCGCGTCGTCGCGGAACTCAGCCGCGGCGTCGGTGGGCAGCTCTGCGGGATCGGCGTCGCCGTCCCCGGCACAGTCGATCCCGTCCGGCGCCGGAGCATCTTCGTCCCCAACCTCCCGGGCGACTGGGCGGACCTCCACGTCGCGGAGGAGCTGGAAGGCATCACGGGCCTGCCCGTCGTCCTGATCAACGACGCGCGCGCCTTCGCCTGGGCGGAACACACCAGCGGGGCCGCGCGGGGAGTGGCCAACGCGCTGTTCATCACGCTCGGCACGGGCGTGGGCGGAGCGATAGCTTTTCGCGGCGAGATTCTGGTCGGCGACATCGACGCCATCGGCGAGGTGGGACACGTCCCCGTCGACCCCGACGGCTACTTGTGCGCATGCGTATCCGTGTGCACCGACGAGGCGTGGGACGAGGTGCTGCGGGTCGACCTGACGTCCGCGTTCTCCTTCGTTCGGGCCTGCCTCAACAACTGCGCGCCGGGTGCCTCCGTAGTGCTGATCGGTTCCGCCCTGGCCAAGGGGCTCGACGGCGACTTCCTCACCGCCGCCTACCGCGTCGCGAAGGCCGGCATGGTCCCGCTGCTAGAGGCCGCCGCCTACGAGGGCGCCCGCAAGGGGATCCGGGTCAACATCGTCGCGCCGGGACTCGTCGAGACGCGCATGGCCGCCCGCGCGTTGGGGAACGAGGAGATCATCGCCCGCTTCCCCGAACTGATGCCGCTCACCCGGCGTCCCTCGACGGCCGACGAGGTCGCGGCCGCCGTGCGCTGGCTGGTCGGCTGCTCCTCCGTCCAGACCACCGGCGCGGTCATCCCCGTCGACGGCGGATGGCTCCTCCGTTGACTTGTTCGGCTCCCCGATCCCTCCGAAGGAACACTCATGGCGCGTGACGCATTCACCTCAGATCTCATCATCGACCCGCCGGAGACCGCGTGGGACCTCATCCGACTCAGCCCCGCCGAGGCCGCGCACATCCCCGTGATCTGGGAGGCCGATGTCGCCGTGGTCGGCGGCGGCTCTGCCGGGTGCGCTGCGGCCGTCGTGTCCGCCCGGCACGGCGCCCGCACGATCCTGATCGAGAGCGGGGGGTTCTTCGGCGGCACGGCCGCGGCCGTGCTCGACACCATGTACGGCTTCTTCCCCGCGGGGAGCGAGGAGCGCATCGTCGGCGGCATCGGGTGGGAGGTCGCCGGCGCGATGCTGGAGTCCGGCGACGCCGTCCTGCGCGGCAACACCTACGGCGCGGGAACCGGCGTTACTTACGAGCCGGAGGCGCTGAAGGTCGCGTGGGACAGGCGGATCGTCGACAGCGGGGTCCGCCCACTGCTGCACGCCCGGATGGGTGCGGTGATCCTCGACGGCGACACGGTCCGCGGCGTTGTAGTCCTCACCCGCCGGGGGCCGGCCCGCGTCGTCGCGTCGCGGGTCGTCGACGCCAGTTTGATGCGGGAGGCCGACGCGAGCGGGGACTATGAGCGAGTACGTCCTCACCAAGGACGACGTCATCGAGGCCCGCCAGTTCGACGATGCGATCGCCCTGTGCGGCGCGCCGATCGAGGATCACGACGGCGGTGCCGGCACCATCTGGCGCTACGTCGCAGCGGGGGAGGACGGCGAGCCGACCGGCCGCACCTACGGCATCCCGTACCGGTGCCTCGTCCCGAAGGACATCGGAGGGCTGCTGGTCGCGGGCCGGTGCCTTTCGGCCACCCACGACGCCCATGCCTCGGCGCGTTCGATCGCGCAATGCCTGTCCTACGGCCACGCCGCCGGTGCAGCCGCCGCGCTGTCCATCGCCACGGGCACGGGGCTGAAGGAGATCGACGTCGACGTCCTGCGTGCGCGGCTCGTCGCGGATGGGGCGCTCCTGTGACCGCCGGCCGCATCCGCACCGTCCTCGGCGACATCGAAGGCTTCGACGGCGTGGCGTACGCGCACGAGCACCTCGTCCTCGACTCGCCCCTGATCGCGGACCGGTTCCCGCACATCCTCCTCGACGACGTCGACGCGGCCGTGGCCGAGGTGGGCGAGTGCAGGGCCGCGGGCGCGGGTCTGATGGTCGACACGATGCCGGTCTCGGCCGGGCGCGACGTCGTGCGCCTCGCGGAGATCTCGACTCGCACCGGCGTGCCGATCGTGGCCGCAACCGGGCTCCATCACGACCGCTACTACGGCCCGCTGCACTGGACGAACCGGGTGGGCGCGGACGAGCTGACTGCGCTGTTCGTCGCCGACCTGATAGAGGGGTCGACGAGTTCGACTACACAAGCCCGGTCGTTCGCCGCACACCGCACCGCGCGGGTCTCGCGAAGGTCGCGACGTCGGGGGAGGTTCCCGACGCCCGCGACCTGCGCAACATCGAGGCGGTCGCCGCGGCGAGCGTGGCGACCGGCGCCCCGGTGCTCACGCACTGCGAGGGCGGCCGCGGCGGGATCGCCCAGGTGGAGCTGCTCGTCGCCGCCGGCGTGCCCGCGCCGTCGATCATCGTGAGCCATGTCGACAAGGCGCAGGACCTCGCCTACCTTCACGACCTCGCCGAGACCGGTGCGATCCTCGAGCTGGATCAGTCGCTGCGCGAGCTCTCGCACGGCACCTCGTCCATCACGGTGCGCGCCGTCTTGGCTCTCGTCTCGTCCGGCTTCGTCAACCAGATCGTGCTCGGCACCGACGGAGCCCGCCGGAGCCTCTGGAACGCGTTCGGCGGGAGCCCGGGGCTGGCCTGGCTCGCTCGGGATCTCCCCGCGGTGCTGACCGAGGTCGGGCTTGGCGACGACGCGCTGCACAAGGTCTTCCACGCCAACGCCGCGCGGGCCTTGGCGTGGCGTTAGTCGCCGGCGAACCGGAGCACGGCGTCGATCACGTACTTCGACGCCGAGTAGATGGTGGTGGTGAACTCGAGCGGGGTGTCGTGCTGATCGGAGACGGTGCGCTGCTCCTGGAGCACGGCGGCCCGACGGGGAAGCTCAAGGAGGGAGGCGACGGCCGCGCTCGCCTCTTCCGCGCTGATCCGGCACGCCGCCGTCGTGGGCTGGCGCCCGATCGCGCGCAGCGCGCGGTGCAGCGAGCCGGACTCGAGATCCTCAGAGAGGACGGAGGCGCAGTCGGGGGTCAGTGCCGTGCTCTCGATGGCCATCGGCTGGTCGTTGGCCAGCCGCAGGCGCGAGATCGCCACGACCCGCTGGCCCGGAGCGAGCCGCAGCGCCTTCGACTCCTCGCCGCGCGGCTCGCGCAGCTCGGCGGACATGAGCCTCGACGAGGCCACAAGGCCGCGGCGCCGCATATCCTCGGTGAAGCTCATCAAGGGGCCGGAATGGCGGTGCATCGGCTGCGGCGCGACAAAGGTTCCCGAGCCCCGCTGGCGGTGCACCAACCCCTCGGCCGCGAGGCTCTGCACGGCCTGGCGGGCTGTCGTCCTGCTCACGTCGAACCGCTCCGCGAGCTCGGCCTCAGAGGGGAGCGGGTCTCCCTCTCGCCCGTTCGCGACCTGATCCCGCAGCCACGCCTCGATCTCGCGCCGTCGACCACCGACCGGGACCGACATCAGCGGCTCGTCTCGAACATGCGGCTCAGTGTAGGGGACCGGACGGTTTCCCCAGGCAACGTGGCGCATGGCAGGATGAGGCGGTGGAGCATCAAGGCAGGGTTCGTCTGAAGGACGTCGCCGCGGCGGCCGGGCTCTCCAGCGCGACCGTGTCGCTGATCCTCAACGGCATGTCCGACCGCTTTCCGCCCGCGACTATCGTCCGCGTGCGCGAGACTGCGGAGGCGCTCGGCTACACGCCGAACGTCGCTGCGCGGAGCCTGCGGACCAACGTCACCCACACGCTGGGCGTCTTGACCGACAACATCCTCACCACCTCATCGGGCTATCCCATGATCCAGGGCATGCAGGATGCCGCGTGGGAGCGGGACTTCCTCATGCTCTTCATCGGCGTCGACAGCGATCCCGACCGGCGGGCCAAGGCGATCGCCGAGCTCCAGGCCCGCCAGGTCGACGGCCTGCTCGTCGGCGCGATGTACCACCGCTCCGTCGACGTGGGACCGCTTCCTGCGGGGCTGCCGACCGTCGGCTACAACGCCGTCGTCCCGGGGGTGGCCTGCTTCGTCCCCGATGACCGGGGCGTCGGTATCCAAGCTACGCAGCTGCTCGTCGACCACGGCCACCGGCGGATCGTCCACCTCACCGAGTTTCCGACCGACGGCTTGGCGAGGGAGCTGCGGATCCAGGGGTTCGAGAAGGTGCTTCGGGAGGCGGGCGTGACCGAGGCGCGTGTGCATCGGCTGGCGACGGAGTCGCGGACCGCGCCGTCGGACGTCGCCGAGCGAGCGGCGCTCGAGATCCTGTCTGGGCCTGAGCCGCCCACGGCCATCCTCGCGTTTACCGACCTTTTCGCCGTGGGGGTCTACCGTGCGGCTCGGCAGCTCGGGGTCCGCATCCCCGAGGACCTCTCGGTGGTCGGCATCGACAACCGGGCGCACGTCGCCGAGGAGCTGCGCCCGGGCCTGACGACGCTCGCGCTTCCGCACTACGAGATCGGGAAGCTTGCCGCCGACCGGGTGCTCGACGCGCTCGAGTCGGGCGATCCGATTCCCCAGGAGACCGTCCTCGTGCCTTTCACGATGGTGGAGCGCGACTCCGTCGCCCCGCCTCGGTAGGTGGCAGGTTTCTTGGCATGGAGGGCTGATGAGCGCTCCTTATGCTACGCAATGGCTACACTTGGCGTATGAAGACCATTAGTCAGCGGGAGATGCGCAACGACAGCGGGCTCGTGCTGCGCGAGGTCGAGGCGGGGGAGACGTTCACGGTCACTCGGCGCGGTGCGCCGGTGGCGCAGATTGTGCCGCTGGGCAGCGCTGCTCGCGGGTATCGGGCTCCCCGGCGCGACCCTGCGTTCGACCTGGACGAGTTGGTCGAAGCGGAGATGTCGTCGGCCGCGTTGCTCGAAGACCTGCGATCGGAACGCTAGATGGCCGTCTGGTATCTCGACACCTCGGCTGCCTTCAAGCTCCTGCTTCGCGAGCGGGAGTCGGCAGACTTGATCGCGGCCATCTCGGCGGACCGGCCGACGCTGGTATCCAGCTATCTCTTGGAGACCGAGCTTCGCCGGGCGGCCAATCGGGTCGGGACCCTCAGCCAGCGGCAGGTGACGAACCTGCTCGACAGGGTGGGGCTGTACGAACTGACGCCCGCGATGCACACTCAGGCGGGACTGCTGCCAGGGGTCAACCTCCGCTCGCTCGACGCGCTCCACTTGGCCACCGCGATCAGCGTGGGCGTCGACGCGCTGGCCGCGTACGACCTCCGCCTGATCGAGGCCGCGCGCGACGCGGGGCTGGTCGTTCTCGCCCCCGGGTCGGCGGCATGTGCCTGACGCTCAGTGTGCGACGCGCCGGCTGACGCGGCCTGTCGGGCGGGTCGGGAACTGCGCGCGGGGGTAAGGTGGGGCGTCGTCGTCGGGCTTGGAGGAACAGTTGTCAGATTCGTTCGTGCACCTGCACTGCCACACCGAGTTCTCGATGCTGGACGGGGCCGCGCGCATCAAGGACCTGTTCTCGGGCGCTGAGCGGATGGGTATGCCTGCGCTGGCGATCACCGATCACGGCAACCTGTACGGCGCCTACGAGTTCTACAAGACGTCGAAGGCCTTCGACGTTAAGCCGATCATCGGGCTCGAGGCCTACCTCACCCCGCGCACCGGGCGCGGCGAGCGCAAGCGCGTGCAGTTCGGCGACGGCACCGGCGACGACGTCGCGTCGAAGGGCGCCTACACCCACATGACCATGTGGGCGGCGAACCCCGAGGGCATGCACAACCTGTTCAGGCTCAGCACCCGCAGCTCGCTGGAGGGCTTCTTCTACAAGCCGCGCGCCGACCGGGAGCTGCTCAACCTGTACGGGAAGGGGCTGATCGCGACGACCGGGTGCCCCTCGGGCGAGGTGCAGACGTTCCTCCGGCTCGGCCAGTACGACAACGCCGTCGCCGCCGCGGCGGAGTTCCGCGACATCTTCGGCGAGGGCAACTTCTTCGTCGAGCTGATGGACCACGGGCTGGACATCGAGACCCGCGTCCGCCACGACCTGCTGAGGCTGGCGAAGGACCTGAAGCTGCCCCTGGTCGCCACCAACGACCTGCACTACGTCCACGCCGACGACGCCGACTCCCACGACACCCTGCTGTGCGTCTCCTCGGGCTCCCGCAAGGCGCAGGTCGACCGGTTCAAGTTCGACGGCAACGGCTACTACCTGAAGTCGCCGGAGGAGATGCGCGCGCTGTTTCGCGAGCTTCCCGAGGCGTGCGACAACACGCTCGCCATCGCCGAGCGGATCGAGACCGTCTTCGACGAGGGCACCGGCACCTACATGCCGCAGTTCGCCGTCCCGGAGGGGGAGACCGAGGACTCCTGGTTCCGCAAGGAGGTGGAGGAGGG
>DAONOU010000020.1:0-18850 GCA_035409265.1 Arachnia sp.
GGCTGCAACTCCTGGTAGCCGTAGCCCGGCTGCTGCGGGGCCTGCTGTCCAAGGGTTGGCGCGGGTCGAGGCCCTGGGCGTCGCCGAACTGCGACGGGCGCCAGTTCGGGTCCTGGGAGGCCCACGGGTTCTCGGGCTGGTTGCTCATGATGCGCCCAGCGTACCCACGCGCAGTTGTCCACAACTTCGACGTTCGCCGGGAAATCGGGCGTGGCGTTTGAACCATACGCGTCATGAAGACGCTCTCCATCCGCGGCACGAACCGCGCAGACCTGCTCGCCATCCCACCTGTCGTCCTCGGCTACCACCCGCAGGACTCCCTCGTCGTCCTCGCGCTCCAGGGCGGCGTCCTCATGATGTCCGCGCGGCTCTGCCTCGACTGGTACCTCACGCACTACGAGGCCACCGTCGCCCAGATGTCGGCGGCCATCGAGAACGTCCCCGGCTGCCGCTTCGCGCTGGCCGGCTACGGCGAGCGGGAGCGCACCACCGTCTCGCTGCTGGAGCTCGCGGACGTCATCGGGCACCACCTCGTGGTCGACGCGGTGGTGACCGACGGGGAGCTCTCCTGGGAACTCGGCGACGACGCCCCGGAGCCGTACCGGTTCGAGGACACCGCGGTGGCCGCGCAGGCGGTGTTCGCCGGGGTCAGCATCGCGCGGAGCCGCGAGGAGGCCGTCGCCCCCGTCACCGAGCACCACCCGGCGAGCCGCAGGCAGGTGGCCAGGGCCGAGCAGGAGATCGGGCAACTGCCCAGGAGGAAGGCGCAGCGGAGGCTGGCCCGGTTGATCGAGCGGGAGGAGGCGCTCAGCCCGCCTCGCGCGCTCCGGTTGGCCGTGCACCTCGGCGACGAGGACGCCATGGTCTCGGTCCTGGCCGCGCTCGGCCTCGACAACGCGGACCGCGTGTGGCGGAACCTGGTCGCCGCGCGGCGGGTGTGCCCGCCGAGGTACGAGGCGAACGTGCTCGCCCTGTTGGCGGCCGCGTCGTGGCTGAGCGGCAGGGGAGCGGCGCAGACCGCCTGCCTCGAGCAGCTGGGCGAGATCGATCCGGGCCACGTCGTCGGCGCTCTGATGGCGCAGGTCCACCGCGAGGGCAGGCCGCCCAGCCGTTGGGAGGACTGAGTGCATTTTCGGTTACAGCCCGCAAGGGGCAGGTTGAGCCCACACGACGGGGCTCGGTGCCGTAGGGTTTCCCTCATGCGTTTCGTGGTGTGCGGTGAAGCCCTTATCGACCTGATGCCGGAGGTTCAGCTCTCCCCGCAGGAGAGCCGTTGGATCGCCCGCTCCGGCGGCGGCCCCATGAACTCGGCGGTGGCCCTCGCCAAGCAGGGCCTCGATACCCACTTCCTGGGTCGGCTCAGTTCGGACGCCTTCGGGCGGCAGCTGCGCAGCCACCTGGAGGAGGCGGGGGTCGCGCTCGACCTCGCCGTCGACACTGAAGATCCCACCACCATGGCCGTCGTCTCCCTCGACGATCAGGGCAAGGCCAGCTACGCCTTCCACTTCGACGGCACGACCAACTTCAACTGGAAGGCCGAGGAGTTCCCGGTGCTCCGCGCCGAGGACTGGCTCCACTTCGGCTCCATCGGCGCCGTGATCGATCCGGGCCACGCGCGCGTGCTTGAGTTCGTGGGAGCGACCGACGCGGCCGTCAGCTTCGACATCAACGTGCGCCCCTCGACGATGCCCGACAGGGCCGAGTACTTCGCGCGAGTCACCGCCTTCATGGCCGCCGTCGGCAGCGGCGGGGGCATCGTGAAGGCCAGCGACGAGGACATCGCGTGGCTGGTCGACGACGCCGAGGGAGACCCGCTCGGCTACGCGGAGGCGTGGGCCGAGGAGTATGGCCTTGCGCTGTTCGTCGTGACCCTCGGGGCCGACGGCGTGGGCGCGGTCACCCGCGACGGCCGCCGCGTCCAGGTGCCGGGATTCTCGATCGACGTCGTCGACACCGTCGGCGCGGGCGACACGTTCATGGCGGGCTTCCTCGCCGCCTACTCGGAGAACCCCGCGGACCTGGAGGGGGCCCTCCGCCGCGGGGCCGCCGCGGCCGCCATCGTGTGCACCCGCAAGGGCGCGCACCCGCCGACGGCCGCTGAGGTCGACGCGCTGCTCGCCCAGTAGGGCCTTCCCCTCCGAGACCGCTCCGGCGGCCCACCCGGGCGGCGAGTTCGGCGCGCGCCAAGCGGTATATTTGGCGCTCGTGCGCGAACGCGCATGCAGTCGCATAAGGGAGAAAGCTCGTGAGCTCGGAGCCAGGCCAGTACAACTTGGTGCAGGCGCAGGAGAAGTGGCAGGCGTTCTGGGAGGCCGACCAGACGTTCCAGCCGCTCGACGACGGAAGCCGCGAGCGTCGCTACGTGCTCGACATGTTCCCCTACCCGTCCGGCGACCTACACATGGGCCACGCCGAGGCCTACGCCATGGGCGATGTCGTCGCGCGCTTCTGGCGCCTCAAGGGTTACGACGTCATGCACCCCATCGGGTGGGACTCGTTCGGCCTGCCCGCCGAGAACGCGGCCATCAAGGCCGACGCCCACCCGGCGACCTGGACCTACAACAACATCGAGACGCAGGCGCGCTCCTTCAAGCGCTACGGCCTGAGCCTCGACTGGTCGCGCCGCCTGCACACCTCCGACGAGGACTACTACCGCTGGACCCAGTGGCTGTTCCTGCGCTTCTTCGAGCGCGGCCTGGCCTATCGCAAGGACTCCTACGTCAACTGGTGCCCCAAGGACCAGACGGTGCTGGCGAACGAGCAGGTAGTCGGCGGGCTGTGCGAGCGGTGCAAGTCCGAGGTCACCAAGCGCAAGCTCAACCAGTGGTACTTCAAGATCACCGACTACGCCGAGCAGCTGCTGGACGACATGGCGCAGCTGGAGGGCGGCTGGCCCGACCATGTGCTCGCGATGCAGCGCAACTGGATCGGCCGCTCCGAGGGCGCGCACGTGGAGTTCGCCGTCGAGGGCCGCGAGGAGCCCATCACGGTGTTCACCACGCGCCCGGACACGCTGTTCGGCGCGACCTTCATGGTCGTCGCGCCCGACGGCGACCTGGCCGCCGAGCTGGTCTCCGACGAGCAGCGCCCCGCGTTCGAGGCCTACCTCGAGCAGGTCAAGCGCACGACCGAGATCGAGCGCCAGTCGACGGAGCACGAGAAGACCGGCGTCTGGCTGGGCATCACGGCGACCAACCCGGTCAACGGCGAGCAGGTGCCCGTCTGGGCCGCCGACTACGTGCTGGCCGACTACGGCACGGGCGCCATCATGGCCGTGCCCGCGCACGACCAGCGCGACCTCGACTTCGCCCGGAAGTACGGCCTGCCCGTGCGCACCGTGATCGACGTCGACGGCACGGACCCCGCCGTCACGGGCGTCGCGACGTCCGGCGACGGCGTGTACCTGAACTCCGGCCCGCTGGACGGCCTCGCCGACAAGGCCTCCGGCGTGTCCACGATCATCGCGCGGCTGGAGGAGGAGGGCACCGGCACCGGGACCATCCAGTACCGCCTGCGCGACTGGCTGCTGTCCCGCCAGCGCTTCTGGGGCTGCCCGATCCCGATCGTGCACTGCGCCTCCTGCGGCGAGGTGCCGGTTCCCGACGACCAGCTGCCGGTGCGCCTGCCCGACCTGCGCGGCGCCGCGCTCTCGCCGAAGGGCTCCTCGCCCCTGGCCTCGGCCACGGAGTGGGTCGCCACGACCTGCCCCGCCTGCGGAGGGCCCGCGGAGCGCGACACCGACACGATGGACACCTTCGTCGACTCGTCGTGGTACTTCCTGCGCTACTGCTCTCCCGGCTACACCGAGGGCCCGTTCGACCCGGAGCGGGTCCGCGACTGGATGCCGGTGGCGCAGTACGTGGGCGGCGTGGAGCACGCCATCCTCCACCTGCTCTACATGCGCTTCTTCAGCAAGGTGCTGCGCGACATGGGCATGCTCGACTTCGACGAGCCGATGCTGCGCCTGCTGAACCAGGGACAGGTCGTCAACCAGGGCAAGGCCATGAGCAAGTCGCTGGGCAACGGCGTCGACCTCGGCAAGCAGATCGACGAGTTCGGCGTCGACGCGGTGCGCCTCACCATGGTGTTCGCGGGTCCCCCGGAGGACGACATCGACTGGGCCGACGTGTCCCCGGCGTCGAGCCTGAAGTTCCTGCAGCGGTCCTACCGCCTGGCAAGCGACGTGACGTCGGCCCCGGGGGCCGACTTCGCCGCCGGAGACGCCGCGCTGCGCAAGGCCACCCACAAGACCATCACCGAGGTGACCCAGCTGCTCGACTCGGGCCGCTTCAACGTCGCCGTCGCGCGCACGATGGAGCTGGTCAACGCCACCCGCAAGGCCATCGACGGCACCGCCGGCCCGGCCGACCCTGCGGTCCGCGAGGCCGCGATGTTCGTCGCGCAGTCGTTGAGCGTCGTCGCCCCGTACGTGGCGGAGGAGATGTGGGAGGTGCTCGGCCTGCCGCCGTCGATCGCCAACAGCCAGTGGCCGACGGCGGACGCGTCCCTGATCGTCGACGACACCGTCACGATGGTCGTCCAGATCCAGGGCAAGATCCGCGGCAAGCTCGAGGTGCCCGCCGACATCACCGAGCAGACCGCGCTCGAGCTGGCGCTGGCCGACGAGGCGGTGCAGCGCTCGCTGGCGGGCCGCGAGGTGATCAAGGTCATCGCGCGCCTGCCCAAGATGCTGAGCCTGGTTCCCGCCGCCGGTTGACGAGACGCGTCGACGAGGCCGCCCTCGATCATCGTTATCGAGGGCGGCCTCGTCTATTCGCTCAGTGAAGCTCGATGGTCTTCACGGCGAGGATCTGGTCGCGAATGTAGCGGTTGGCGTGCGCGGCGAGGTCGTCGCCGTCGGACCATAGGTTGCGCCAGATGCCGAGCGTGTTGCTGAGCGTCGCGGAGACCACGGCAGAGGAGAACGACTCGAAGGTGATGGGGCCGTCGTAGCCCAGCCGCGCCAGCGCGCGGAACGTGCTGGCGAAGTCCACCGAGCCGGTACCGAGGTATCCGCGGTGGCTCTCGCCGATGTGCACATAGCCGAGCCGCTCGCCGGCGTCGAGGAACGGCTGGAAGAGGTCCGACTCCTCGATGTTCATGTGGTACGTGTCCAGGTGCACGCCCGCCCAGCCGTGCCCGACCTCGTCGAGGTAGGCGAGGGCCTGGCGCCCGGTGTTGAGGAGGTTGGTCTCGTACCGGTTGACGACCTCGAGCGCCAGCCTGATACCCAGGCTCTGCGCCTTTCGGGAGAGGTCCGCGATCGCGGCGGCGCTGTTCGCGCGGCCGGCCTCGGAACAGGGCGCCATGTGCTTCCGCATGGCGCCGTAGATCACGCCGCACAGGTGGGTGCCGCCCATCTCGGCGGTCTTCTCCAGCGCGGCGTCGAGCAGCGCCGCCCCGGCGGCGACGATCGCGGGATCCTCGCTGCTGATGTCGGCGTCGACGGGGAGCCCGAGGCTGGCCGTGACCTGCAGGCCTTCGCCCTCGACCGCGCGGCGGGCCGCGGCGGCGTCGAAGGAGAACGGGTCCATCAGGGGATACTCGATCAGGTCGACGCCGGCCTGTGCTGCCCGCTTCGCGGACTGTTCGATGCCCGCGGTGTCGAACTCGCCGGTGAACACGAGAGCGTGGCACCCAATCGGAGATGTCATGGCGTTGTCCCTTCTTCAGCCTTCTATGCTGCCTAGTCTCGCGTGAGTTCTCCACAGATGTCTCCGCGCGCGGAAAACGGAGGCTCTCTTTTGACATCACACCCGCATGGAGCGCGTGGACGTCGAGGAGGTTGCACGGGCCCGGCTGGCTTACATCGGCGCGGGGCACGGCGCGATCGGCGGTCCGCGGCGCGCCGCCGACGACGGCGTTCCCGACGAGCCTCCTCTTCCCGGGCCGGCGGTCCCGCTTCCCGAGCCGTCCGAGCCGCCGCGGGGCGCGGCACCGGCTCGATGGCGCCTGCCGCGGGGCATCACGCTCCGGCATCTCGCCGTCGTGGCGCTGTTGCTCCTCAGCGGGGTGGGGATCGCGGTGGCGGCGCTCGGGCGCAGCTCCGCGACGGAGGTTCCCCTCGCGCCGATCGTCAGCACCGCGGCGGTCGCCGCCCCGCCCGGCCCTTCTCCGTCTCCGACGCCGAGGCTGCTGCGGGTTCACGTCGCCGGTGCGGTCGTGCGGCCCGGCGTGGTCGAGCTCCCCGAGGGGGCCATCGTGCGAGACGCGATCGAGGCCGCCGGAGGGCTGGCGGAAGGGGCGGACCCGGCGCTGTTGAACCTCGCGGCCGCGGTCACGGACGGCTCGCAGGTGGTGATCGGCACCGCGGAGGCTCCGCTGGGCGAGGTGCGCGGAGAGGCCGGAGGGGGTGGGACGCCCGGCGGCGGTAAGGGAGCCGCGGTCGACCTCAACGCGGCGACGGCGTCCGAGTTGGAGGCGCTGCCGGGGGTGGGGCCGGTGACGGCGGCGGCCATCCTCGCGTGGCGCGAGGAGAACGGCCGGTTCACCAGCGTCGACGAGTTGCAGGAGATCAGCGGGATCGGGCCGAAGACGCTCGAGAAGCTGCGGCCCTTGGTGACGACATGAGCCCCGCCTCTGATGCCGCGACCGGAGGCCGGGAGGGCGACGGCGGCCCGGGCGAGCACCGCGGCGACGGCCCTTCGCCGGCGCGGCACGACCTCCGGCTCGTCCCCTTCGCCGTGGCGTGCTGGGGTGGAGCGTTCGTCGGGGTATCGGGCTGGCGCCCGGACCGCGAGACGCTGCTGGCGTTGGTGGTGGGGGTGCTCCTGCTCGGGATCGTCGCGGTTAGGGCGCGGCGCCCGTGGCTCGCGCTGTGCCTGCTGACCGTGCTGCTCGCGTCGCTCGCCGCGGGCGCGCGCTCCTGGGCGCTCCACGAGTCCCCGGTCGCAGGGCTGGCGGCCGACGGCGCGAGCGGCGTCGCGCGGTTCCGCCCTCGCGCCGAGCCTCGACCTGCGGGGGAGGTCGTGGTCGTCCGGGGTGAGCTGCTGAGCTTCGAGGGCCGCGGTCGGCGGGTCGAGGCGCGGCTCCCCGTCGTGCTGCTCGGGGTCGGGGCGCAGGGGGAGCAGGCGATGGGGTTGGTCCCGGGGGCGAGCTACGACGCGCGCGTGCGGCTGGGCGCAACCGATCCGGGCGACTCCGCCGCGGCGCTCCTCAGCCTCCGCGGCGAGCCCACCCGGGTGGACGCCCCGGGGCCGCTGGACGCGCTCGCCAACGGGCTGAGGTCGGGGCTGCGCGCTGCGGTTGCGCACTCGCCGCCGGAGCAGGCGGCGCTGGTGCCCTCGCTCGTGGTGGGGGACACGTCGGCCGTGACTGACGAGATGAGCGAGGCCTTCAAGGCCACCGGCCTCACGCACTTGATGGCAGTCTCTGGAGCCAACCTGACGTTGACCCTGGTCGTGCTCCTGGCGGCCGTCCGCGGCGCCGGACTCCGCGGATGGTGGGTGCGAGGGGCGGCGGTCGTCGGCGTCGGCGGGTTCGTGCTCGTGTGCGGACAGGACCCGTCGGTGCTGCGTGCCGCGGCCATGGGCCTCGTGGCGCTCGCGGCCACCGGCGTGGCCCGAGGGTCGAGGAGCGTCCGCGGGCTCGCGGTCGCGGTGTGCGCGCTGATGTGGATCGACCCGTGGTTGGCGGCCTCGGCGGGGTTCGCGTTGTCGGCGGCGGCCTGCGCCGGGATCGTGCTGCTCGGCCCGAGGCTCGTCGCCGCGCTGGTGCGCTGGTGCCCGAGGTGGGTGGCGGAGGCGTTGGCCGTCGCCCTGGCCGCGCAGCTGGCCACCCAGCCGATCGTCACGGCCATCAGCGGCCAGGTGTCGGTGGTAGGGGTGCTCGCGAACGTGCTGGCCGCGCCCTTCGTCGGCCCCACCACCGTCCTCGGGTTGGCCGCCGCGCTGCTGAGCTTCTGGCCCGCGCTCGCCGTCGGGCCGGGCTGGGCGGCGGGATGGTGCGCGCAGCCCATCCTGTGGCTCGCGCACGCCGGGGCCGCACTCCCGTCCGCCGCGTGGTCGTGGGAGACGACGCCGCTCGGGGTGATCCTCGTCGGGGCAGGCTCGGCGGGCATGGCAGCCCTCCTCGTGGTCGTGCTGCGCTCGCCGTGGGGAGGCGCGGGATTCGTCGCCGTCCTCGCGGCGGCGTGCCTCGTCCGCCCCGTCCCGCTGGGCTGGCCGGGGGAGTGGGCGGCGGCGTTCTGCGACGTGGGACAGGGAGACGCCACCGCCATCCGGGCGGGTCCGCGCGCGGCGGTGCTGATCGACGCGGCTCCCGAGGCCCGCGACGCCGTCGCGTGCCTGGACTCCCTCGGGGTGGACGAGGTTCCGCTGTTGGTGCTGACGCACTA
This sequence comes from Arachnia sp., assembly GCA_035409265.1. Taxonomy (GTDB): domain Bacteria; phylum Actinomycetota; class Actinomycetes; order Propionibacteriales; family Propionibacteriaceae; genus Arachnia. The sequence goes on from DAONOU010000020.1 coordinate 8,336, forward strand.
CCACGCGGACCACGTCGGCGGCGCGGAGGAGATCCTCGAGCGGTTCCGTCCGCGGATGGTCCTCGTGCGCGAGGGGGAGCCGCCCGGGTGGCTGGTCGCCGCCGCCGAGCGCTCGGGCTCAGAACTGCGGGTGGCCCTGCCGGGCGAGTCGGTCGCCGTCGGCGAGGCGACGTGGACCACGGTGTCGGTGGGGGCCGCGTCGGCCCTGGCAGAGGGAGCGGCCGAGGAGGGGCGCGACGGCGTCGGCGACGGCTCCGCAGAGAACGACGCGTCCGTCGTGGGCGTCGCGGAGGTCCATCCCGCACGCGGCGAGGGGCGCGACGGGCCGTCGGCGCTCCGGGTGCTCCTGGCGGGCGATGCCGAGCCTGCCGGCCAGGCGCGGGCCCTGAGGTCGGCGGCGCTCCTCGACCTCGACCTGAGCGCCGACGTGCTCAAGCTGCCCCACCACGGCTCGGCCCGCCAGGAGCCCCGCTTCTTCGCCGCGAGCGGGGCGAGCCTCGCGGTCGCGAGCGCGGGCGCCGACAACGACTACGGGCACCCGGCCAAGGCGGCGCTCGACCTCGCCGCCGCGAACGGCATGGCCGTCGCGCGCACCGACACGCAGGGCACCATCCTCGTCGCCCGCGCCGATGCGGCGCTGCGCATCACGACGAGCCGGAGGGGCTCGCTCCCAGGTCGGTGAGGGCTCGGCCGATCCACTCCCGCGCCACGTGCCTGCGGAACCCCTTAGCCTGGATCGAGGCTTAGGCGCGGGGCTCCAGGCCGGCGGCGAGGTACATGGCGTCGATCGCGACCATGGTGGCGACCGAGTCCGCGGGACCGGTCAGGATGGGGGAGCCGTCGCGGACCGCGGCGACGAACACCTCGAGTTGGCGGGCGTAGCTGCTCGGCTGCTCGGCCACGTCGATCGCGGTCGTCTCGCCGTCGACGGTCAGCGTCAGGCTGCAGCCCTCCTGCGGCTTCACGAAGCCCTCGACCTGGATCACGCCGCGGGTGCCCGTGATGGTGGCCGACTGACGCTCGACCTCCTCGAGGAGCGAGCTGGAGATCGTCCCGGTGACGCCGCTCGGGAAGCGGACCTCGGCGGTCAGGGCCTCGTCGAGGCGCGGGTCCGTGGACGGGCGGAACGTCGCGGAGACCACCTCGGGCTCCTCGCCGGCGATGCTGCGCGCGAAGTGGAGCGAGTAGCAGCCCAGGTCCATCGTCGAGCCGCCGGCCAGGTCCTGGATGTAGCGGATGTTGGTGCGGTCCGGCAGGTTCACGTCGAACCAGGCGCTGACATCGACGAGATCGCCCACGGCGCCCGAGCGCACCAGGCGCAGGGCCTCCTCGAACAGCGCGTGGTAGCGGTAGTGGAACGCCTCCATGACCACGCGGTCCGACGTCTCCGCGCGGGCGGCGACGGCGCGCGCCTCCTCCGCGTTCGACGCGAACGGCTTCTCGACCAGCACGTGCTTGCCCGCGTCGAGGGCGGCGACGGTCCAGCGGCCGTGCTCCGAGTTCGGCAGCGGGATGTAGACGGCGTCGACGTCCGCGTCGGCCAGCAGGTCCTCGTAGGTGTCGTGCACGCGGAAGATCCCGTGCGCGGCGGCGTACTCCTCCGCGCGGGAGCGGTTGCGCGCCGCGACGGCGTACAGCTCGACCTCCGGGTTCTCGGTGGCGGGGGCGATCAGCGCGGACGCGTGATGCCGGCGGCGCCCAGGATGCCGAAACGCAGCGGCGCGGTCATGGGTTCTCCTCAAAGGCGAGACGTGGTGGTCCCTCAGTCTAGGGGCGTGTCTCCCCAGCGGCCGCTCATTCGATATCGTGCGGGAAACGACCCGGACAAGGATGGATCATGGACAAACTCATCTATGGATCGGCCTACTACGACGAGTACATGCCCGTCGATCGCATAGGTGAGGACGTCGCCATGATGAGGGCGGCCAACCACACCACCGTCCGGATTGCGGAGTCCACATGGAGCACGATGGAGCCGCAGCCCGGCGTGTTCGACTTCACGTACGTCGACCGCGCGATCGACGCCATGGAAGCGGCGGGCATCGACGTGATCGTCGGCACCCCGACCTATGCCGTGCCGTCGTGGCTGGTGCAGTCCCACCCCGACGTGCTTGCGCCTACTCGCGCGGGCGCGCCGCGCTACGGTGCCCGCCAGATCATGGACATCACCAACCCGGCCTACCGCTTCTACGCCGAGCGGGCGATCCGTCGGCTCATGGAGCACACCGCCGGCCGCGCCGCCGTCGTCGGGTTCCAGCTCGACAACGAGACGAAGTACCACAACACCGTCTCGCCGTACGTGCAGCGCGCATTCGTCAAGCACCTCCGCGACCGTTTCGACGACGACCTGGCGGCCCTCAACCGCGCCTTCGGGCTCGACTACTGGTCCAACAGGATCGGCGCCTGGGAGGACTTCCCCGACGTCCAGGGCACCATCAACGGGTCGCTCGGCTCCGCCTTCGACCGCTTCCGACGCGGGCTCGTCGAGGAGTTCCTCGGCTGGCAGGCGGGCATCGTGCGCGAGTACGCCCGCGAGGATCAGTTCGTCACCCAGAACTTCGACTTCGACTGGAAGCCCGGCTGGTCCTACGGCATGCAGCCCTCCGTCGACCACTTCGCCGCCGCGCGCACCGTCGACGTCGCCGGCGTCGACATCTACCACCCCACGCAGTCGAGCCTCACCGGCATCGAGATCGCCTTCGGCGGCGACATGATGCGCTCGGTCAAGGGCGGCGCCAACTACCTCGTCCTCGAGACCCAGGCGCAGGGCCAGATGGGCTGGCTGCCCTACCCCGGGCAGTTGCGGCTTCAGGCCTACAGCCACCTCGCCAGCGGCGCCGACGGCGTCATGTACTGGCATTGGCACTCCATCCACCACTCCTTCGAGACCTACTGGAAGGGGCTGCTCTCCCACGATCTCGCCTCGAACCCGACCTACGAGGAGTCGGCCGTGGTCGGCCGCGAGTGGGCGGAGCACGGCGCCTCACTGCTGCACCTGCAGAAGGCCAACCGCGTCGCGATCATGGTGTCCAACGAGGCACTCACCGCGCTGAACTGGTTCGCGCTCGAGACCGGCTTCGTCGACGGCGCGTACCGCCCGTCGATCGGGTACAACGACGTGCTGCGGTGGATGTACGACGCGCTGTTCGCGCTGAACGTCGAGGTCGATTTCGTCCACGCCGAGAGCGACGATCTCGACCGCTACGCGCTGATCCTCACCCCCGCCCTGTACAGCGCGCCGCAGGCGACCGTCGACCGGTTGCGGGACTTCGTCGCCGGCGGCGGCCACCTCCTCTCCACCTTCCGGACAGTCGTGGCCGACGAGAACGTCGAGGTCTGGCACGACGCCGCGCCGCACGGTCTCACGGACGTCTTCGGCGCCACCTACAACCAGTTCTCCACCCCTGACGGCGCGCGCGTCGCCTTCGCCGACGAGGCCATCCCGACGACGGACGCCGAGGCGGTGCTCGAGCTGCTCCGGCCCACCGGAGCGGAGGTGCTCGCGTCGTACGCGCACCCCGCGTGGAGCGAGTACGCGGCGGTCACCCGCAACGCGTTCGGCGAGGGGGAGGCCACCTATCTCGCCACCAAGGTCGCCCCGGAGACGCTGGGGGCGCTCCTGGCCGACGCCGTGCGTCGCGCGGGCCTGTGGGAGTGGCCGCAGGAACTCGCGGGCAGCCTGACCGTGCGGCGCGGCACCAATGGGCGGGGCCGTCCTGTCACCTACTTCCTCAACTACTCGGGCGCGCCCGTGACGGTCGAGGTCCCGGTGACCGGTGACGTCGTTGTCGGCAACCCGATCGAGGGTGGGCGGCTGACGGTCGGCCCGTGGGACCTCGCCGTCGTCGAGGGGGCTGACGGATAACTATTCTTAGTGCCATGTCGTCGCCCTTCGGCTCATCGTTGCTTGTCACCGGCCCTGAGGCGCTGCTCGCGCAGCGCGTCGTCTCGGACGTCAAGGCGCGCGCGCTCGCCGCGCAGCCGGGCGCGGACATCAACGAGATCAACGCGGCAGACCTCGAGTTCTCCATGCTGTCCGAGGTCGTGGGCGGGTCGCTGTTCGCCAGCCACATCGTCGCCGTCATCGACGACGTCGGCGCCTGTCCGGCCGGCGTCGTCGACCAGCTCGTCGCCGCCGCCGCAGATCCGTCGGACGAACTGTGCCTCGTCCTCGTCCATCCCGGGGGCGTCAAGGGCAAGGGCCTGATCGACAAGCTCAAGAAGGCGAAGGTCCCGGTCGAGGCCGTCGCGCAGGTCAAGCCGTGGGACCTGCCGAAGTTCGTGGCCGACGAGGCTCGTCGCCGAAAGGTGAAGCTGGGGCCGGACGCCGCGAAGGAGCTGGTGGCCGCCGTCGGGCATGACCTGCGGGCCCTGGCCGCCGCCGTCGGGCAGCTCGCCGACGACTCGGACTCAGGCGAGGTCACCGCGGAGCTGATCAAGCGCTACTTCGCGGGGCGCGCCGAGGTGACGTCGTTCGCGGTGGCCGACGCCGTCCTGGCGGGGAACGCGAGCCTCGCGATGGAGCGGCTACGTTGGGCGCTCGGCACCGGCGTGCCCGCGGTGCTGGTCACCAGCGCGATGGCCGGCGCGTTCCGCGGCCTCGCGAAGTACCTCGACGCGCAGGGCTCGCGGATGAGCGACTACGACCTGGCCCGCCAGATCGGCGTGCCACCGTTCAAAATCAAGGAGTTCTCCAGCGCGTCACGCAACTGGCAGTCAGGCGGTGTGGCCAAGGCGATCACGCTGATCGCCGTCGGCGACGCGGAGGTCAAGGGCGCGGCGACCGACGCCGACTACGCGCTGGAGCGCATGGTGTTAGGCGTGCTGCGGTTGCGCCATAGGTGAGCCACGCTCCTTGAGCCGGGTCTCCGCGCGAAGCGCCGGACCTGCGCCGAAAGGGAGGGCACGCGAAACAGCGCCTTGACGACCGAGGGCCAAGGCGCTGCGTTGCGGGTGTTCAGTTGAGAACGGGGATGCTCAGAGAGCGGCGACGGACAGCGAGATGGCCGACTTGCGGTTCGCTGCCTGGTTCTTGTGGATGACGCCCTTGCTCACGGCCTTGTCGAGGGAGCGGTTGGCGACGGCGGCCAGCTCGGCGGCCTTCGCGGCGTCGCCGGCGGCGACGGCGGCGCGGACGTTGCGCACGTGGGTGCGGAGCTCCGACTTCACGGCCTTGTTACGCTGACGGGCCTTCTCGTTGGTCTTGATGCGCTTCTTCTGGGACTTGATGTTCGCCACTTGGCAAGCCTCTTTACAGATGATGTTGGTGTACTCGGTCTGGCGTTTGCACGCGAGGATCAACCTTACCCGACGGAGGGGAGCCCGGCAAAATCTGAGGTCTCGGGTGTAGGGTGGGTTGAGATCCGAAACATGGGGGGACATGTGTCCGTCCGCGAGGCTCACCGATCAAAGGGGGACCAGGTGAACCGTCATTGGAGGCGCGCTGCGGCGCCGATCGCGAGCCCGCCGTCGCGGCCTGCCCGGTGACCGGGAGCGAGTGGGTAGCCGATGAGGGGACCGTCGGGAGCTACCGGTTGCGGGGAGCGGGCGCCGTCCGGGGAGACGACGGCAAGGTGCTGACCGACGCGGCGACGCTGGAGCTCGGCCTGGCCGGAGACGGCGTGACAAGCTCGCACCCCGTGGTCGAGGGCATCGCGATCGTGGACGGCTGGATGGTTCCCCAGGCCACGATCCCCCTCGACTGGAACCAGCCCCCGCCGGTAGCGGGGCGGGTCTACGCCGCGGACGGCGAGTTGCTGGCGACCTGCGGCGGCTGACCGCGCGGGAGCGCCTCGCCGTCGTGGTTCCGTGCCGTCGTCGTTTCCGTGAGAGACTGACCTCTGCCCATCTCCACCTCGACGAGGAACTGCATGTCCGCACCGCGCCCTGGCAAGACCGATCCGGCGATCATCCGCAACTTCTGCATCATCGCCCACATCGATCACGGCAAGTCGACGCTCGCCGACCGCATGCTCCAGTTGACGAAGGTCGTCGACGCCCGGCAGATGCGCGCGCAGTACCTCGACCGGATGGACATCGAGCGCGAGCGCGGCATCACCATCAAGTCGCAGGCCGTGCGCATGCCGTGGGACAAGGACGGCGCCACGTACGTCCTCAACATGATCGACACGCCCGGCCACGTGGACTTCACCTACGAGGTGTCCCGGTCGCTGCAGGCGTGCGAGGGCGCGATCCTGCTGGTCGACGCCGCGCAGGGCATCGAGGCGCAGACGCTCGCCAACCTGTACCTGGCCCTCGAGGCCAACCTCACGATCATCCCGGTGCTGAACAAGATCGACCTGCCCGGCGCGAACCCCGAGAAGTACGAGGCGGAGATCGCGGGCATCATCGGCTGCGACCCGAGCGAGGTGCTGCGGGTCTCGGGCAAGACGGGAGCCGGCGTTGCCGAGCTGCTGGACACCGTCGTCGAGCTCATCCCCGCCCCCGAGGGCGACCCCGCGGCGCCCGCCCGCGCGCTCATCTTCGACTCGGTCTACGACACCTACCGCGGCGTCGTCACCTACGTCCGGGTCGTCGACGGCGAGCTGAACCATCGCGAGCGCATCCGCATGATGTCCACCCGGGCCACGCACGAGCTGCTCGAGGTGGGCGTCATCTCCCCGGAGCCCGTGAAGGCCGACGCGATCGGCGTGGGCGAGGTGGGCTACCTGATCACGGGCGTGAAGGACGTGCGGCAGTCCCGCGTCGGCGACACGGTCACCGTCGAGAGCCGCCCGGCGACGAAGGACCTCGGCGGCTACCGCCACCCCAACCCGATGGTCTACGCGGGCCTGTATCCGATCGACGGCGACGACTTCAACGAGCTGCGCGAGGCGCTCGAGAAGCTCCAGCTGAACGACGCGGCGCTCACCTACGAGCCGGAGACCTCGGGCGCGCTCGGGTTCGGCTTCCGCATCGGCTTCCTCGGCCTCCTGCACATGGAGATCGTGCGCGAGCGCCTGGAGCGCGAGTTCAACCTCGACCTCATCTCCACCGCCCCCAACGTCGTCTACCGCGTGGTCATGGAGGACGGTTCGGAGCACACGGTGACCAACCCGTCGGAGTATCCGACGGGCAAGATCGCCGAGGTGTACGAGCCCGTGGTGCGCGGCACGATCCTGGCGCCGTCGGAGTACATCGGCACCATCCTCGAGCTGTGCCAGACGCGCCGCGGTATCCAGCGCGGCCTCGACTATCTCTCCGAGGACCGCGTCGAGATCCGCTACACCTTGCCGCTCGCCGAGATCGTGTTCGACTTCTTCGACGCGCTGAAGTCGCGCACGAAGGGCTACGCGTCGCTCGACTACGAGCCCGCGGGCGAGGAGGCTGCGGAGCTGGTGAAGGTCGACATCCTGCTCCACGGCGACCCCGTCGACGCGTTCTCCGCCATCGTGCACAAGGACAAGGCCTACTCCTACGGCCTCCTGATGGCCTCGAAGCTCAAGGAGCTGATCCCGAGGCAGCAGTTCGAGGTGCCCATCCAGGCGGCCATCGGCTCGCGCGTGATCGCCCGCGAGACCATCCGCGCCATCCGCAAGGACGTCCTCGCCAAGTGCTACGGCGGCGACATCTCCCGCAAGCGCAAGCTGCTGGAGAAGCAGAAGGAGGGCAAGAAGCGGATGAAGATGGTGGGCCGCGTCGAGGTCCCCCAGGAGGCCTTCGTCGCCGCGCTCTCGACCTCCGAGTCGCCGAAGAAGTAGTCAGGGCGACGCGGAGACGGTCCTCAACCTGCCATCTCGCTGAGGTTAAGAGTCGGATGTTGGTTCAGATCTGAACCAACATCCGACTGTTAGTAGGCGGCGGAGCTCAGTCGGTCAACCGTCCTATCGCGCTGTATATCGCGCTCGTACGCGGTTGTAGTCTCAGGCTCCGACCAGGCGGCTAGATACGAGGCGGTTGAGGGAGACGTGTTGCTCAGCGGCGTCGATGGCCAGCTGACGGTGCATCTCCGGGGGAATCCGGACCATGAACTTGCCAGAAAACTCGCGGTCCGCGATCGCCAGCGGAGCGGTCTCCCCGGTGGCCCGCATGTCATCGAGGACGCCGTCAACCAACCCGCGAAGACCCACCAGTGCATCGACTTGCGTCTCCGCAGCCCACGACAAGGAGGGCATCTCGGCCACAGTGGCGACATACGCCTCGTCCTCGCCGGACCAGCGCACCCGGTACGCGTAGTGATCCCCGGCTGCTTTCGTCATGACCCTTCCCCCCAACTCGTCGATGGCCATCAGCTTAGGCGTGGGCCGGGATGCGGAGCATTGTGTTGGCGTTTCCCGACGCTATCGGCGGCGGTTCGTCCGGGCCGTGGCCGGGGCCGACCACGGGTCCTCGGGCCAGGGGTGCTTCGGGTAGCGGCCGCGCATCTCGGCCCTGACCTGGGCGTACGGCCCGGACCAAAACGAGGCCAGGTCGCCGGTGATTGCCAGCGGCCGGCCCGCGGGGGACAGCAGGTGGAAGACGACCTCGACTCGGCCCTCGGCCAGCCGGGACGAGGCGGCCAACCCGAAGCACTCCTGCAGCTTGACCGCGACGATGACCGGGCCCGCCTCGTCGTGCGCGGGATAGTCGAGCCGGACCCGCGAGCCGCTGGGCACCGCCAACCGCTCGGGGGCCAGCTCGTCGAGCCGCCCGGCCTCGGGCCAGGGGAGGAGCCGACGGAGCGGCGCCGCGAGCTCGATCCCCGCCAGCCTGCCCGTGGTCGCCGCCGTCGCCAGCTCCGGGCCGAGCCACTCGTCGATCCTCGTCAGGAGCGCGTCGTCGCTCACGTCCGGCCACGGGGTGCCGAGCGCTCGGTGGAGGAGCGCGAGCCGACGGCGCAGCCGGTCCGCGTCGTCGGACCAGCCGAACAGTGCCAGTCCCTGCGCCCGGACCACACCCCGCACGGCGCCGGGGCCGAGTTCGCGCGCGGGCACGGGCGACGAGGACAGCTCGATCGCGCCCAGCGCCGACACGCGTCGGGCGCGGAGCCTGCCGTCGGTGAGTTCGCCGCGCACCTCGTCCACGAGGAGGTGCGCGGCCAGGCGCGCGGTGGGCTCGTCGATGGGCGCGGCGGACCGGATCACGGCGCCGGTGCCGGCCGCCGACGCGCCGTCGGCCCGCGTCACCTCGGCGACCGCGAGCCACTCGTGCCCTGTCAGCTCCGGCGGTGCAGCGGCCCTCGTGCCCGAGGCGAGCAGATACACCTCCCCGACCCTGCGCGCCACGCGCTCCGGAAAAGCCAGGACGACGACGGCGCCCGCTGCGAAGCCGGTGCCCATCGCGGCGCCGCTGCTCGGTGCAGCGTCCGTTCCCGTGGTCGTCGGCGCGAGGCGTTCCAGCCGGTCGGCCTCCGCCTTCCAGCGCCGCGCCTCCGGGGAGCCCGACCGACGAAGTGCGGTGACCTCGCGCGCGAGGTCACCCGAGACCCCCGCCTCCACCGCGGCGACGACCTCCGCCGCGAGGCGGGGGCCGACGAGCGCGGCGCCGTCGACGAGGGCGCGCGCCCACCGGGGCGCCGCGGGGATCTCGGCGAGGCGCCGCCCGGCCGCGGTGGCCCGGCCCGCGTCGTCGACGGCGCCGAGCGACCGGAGCACGGCCTCGTCGCCCTGCACCGACGCGGCGGGCAACGGGGACGGCAAGCGAAGCGACTCGCCGCGGGGCGTTCCCCACGCGGCCAGCGTGAGCAGCGCGCCGGTGAGGTCCGCCGTCTGCGACTCGGGCGTGACCTGCGGCCTGAGCGCCAGGTAGGTCGGCTCGTCGTAGCAGCGCCACACCACGCCCGGGCCTTGGCGGGCGGCGCGGCCCGCGCGCTGGTCCGCCGACGACCGGGCGCAGCGAACCGTGGCGAGGCCGGACATGCCGCGGGCGGCGTCGCGGCGCGGCTCGCGGGAGAGCCCCGCGTCCACGACCACGGACACGCCGTTGACCGTGACCGAGGACTCGGCCAGGTTCGTGGACACGACGACGCGCGGCCGATCCCCGGGGCGGCGGCCGGCGATCGCCCTGTCCTGCTCGCGCGCCCCGACCTGCCCGTGCAGCTCGAGGACCTCCGCCGCGACCCGCCCGCGGAGTTCGTCGGCGACCGCCCGCACCTCCCGCGCGCCGGGGAGGAAGACGAGGACGTCGCCGTCGCCCGGCCGGTCGGTGAACGCCTCGGCGGCAACCCCGGCCAACTTCATGGAAGGGCCGATCTCTGCCTTTGCCGGCACCGCCCTCACCGTCACCGTGGACCTGACCGGCGGCTCCGGCACGCTGGCCGACTGGACCATCATCGCGGCGGGCAATCATGGCGTGACGGGGGCCACAGGGCCCACAGGCGTGACGGGAGCCACGGGGGTGACGGGCGCAACCGGGCCCACCGGCATAACCGGGGCAACGGGCCCCACGGGCGTGACGGGCGCAACCGGGCCCACGGGAGTGACGGGGGCCACGGGCGTCACGGGCGCAACGGGGGCAACCGGGCCAACCGGGCCTTCCGGCGTGCCTGGCACCGTTGGCGCAACCGGGCCTTCGGGGGCGGCTGGCGCTGTTGGCGCA